>DAITPE010000787.1:0-2158 GCA_036833775.1 Pyrinomonadaceae bacterium
CATTCCGTCGAGGTTTTCGGCGATCCAATGAAGCATCGCGAGATAATAAAAATCTTCACCCGCCGCATCTTTTCGGCTCGAAACCGTCGCCGCATATTTTGCCGCAAGCTGTTTGCGTTCGCGCAAAACTTGTTCGTAAAGTTTGTCGGTAAACGGCTTTTTTTGAGCTTCAAATTCGGCAAATTTCGTTTTTGCGTAAACATTTGCTTCATCGAAAAGTTCTTTCGCGGTCACGTCGTTTTTCTGCGCTTCGATTGAAGCGGTTTGAGAATTTTCAGCCGAAACGCGTCCCGATTGAGAAAAAGCGTTGACGGTAAATAAAAGCAAAAATAAAACTAAAAACTTACGCATAAATTAAACCGTTGTGTTCAAAATTTTGGTGTTTTTCAAACCGAAAGCGTCGAAATATCTTGAATCGAAATTTTCCGCGACCTTTTCAGCCATAATTTTCGCCGTCAAAGGCGCAAGCAAAATCCCGTTGCGGTAATGTGCCGTAGCGATGAAAATATTTTCGGCGTTCGGAAACTTTCCCAAGATAGGCAAACCGCCGTTTGCAAACGGACGCAAGCCTGCCCAACTTTCGTAAATTTGAAGATTGGCAAGCGTCGGCGCAATCTCGATCGCGTTTTCACGCAAAATTTCGGTGCTGAAATCGTAAATATTTTTGTCGAAACCCGCGTCTTCGACTGTTGCGCCGATCAAAATTCTGCCGTCGCTGCGCGGAACGAGATAACCGCGTGCGCTGTAGATCACTTTGTCAAACATTCGTTTCGCCGTCTGAAACGCGAGCATTTGCCCGCGAATCGGTTTAACGACAGGCATTTGAAAATTGTCGGATTTAATAAACGAAGTCCACGCGCCGCTTGCTAAGACTACTTTTTCCGCAAAGAATTTTTCGTTTTCGGTCGCCGCGCCGACAACTTTGCCGTTTTCGCTCAAAATGTTTTTAACTTCGGCGTTTTCAACAATTTCGATGTTGTTCAGCTCGGCGTATTTCTGCAAAGCGCGGAGAAGTTTGCGGTTTTCGACTTGCCAATCATTCGGAAAAAACAAAGATTCGCGCACGTCGGGCGAAACGAAAGGTTCGATGCGGCGAGTTTCCTGCGCGGAAAAATGTTCGACCGCCAAACCTGCTTTTTTCTGCCATTCGTAACGGTGAAGAAGTTCACTGGAATCTTTTTCCGTAAAAGATAAAAAAAGCGTTCCGCTGCGGTCAAGTTCGATGTCAACGCCTGTTTCGTCCAGCAAATTTTCCGCAAACTTTTCATAAAGACTCAAACTTTCGGTGCAGAAATCGGTAAAAATTCCGGCTTCGTCGGTTTCCGCGTTCGGCGCGAGCATTCCCGCCGCCGCAAAAGACGCTTCCTGTCCGACGTTTCCGCGTTCGAGAATCGTGATATTTTTGATTCCTTTTTGGTGAATTTCGCGGGCAATCGTCAATCCGATCACGCCGCCGCCGATAATTAAAACTTCTGAATTCATTAAAATAAACTTTTCTTTTGTTGTTTTCGCCGTGCCGTCCGTTGTAAATTAATCTTTGATTTTATAATGAAAAAAGCAATCAAAAAAGAACAAAAGGCAAAGGATAAACCAATGAAACATAATATCACGCTTATTCCCGGCGACGGCATCGGTCCCGAAATTATTTCCGAAACGGTCAGAATCATCGAATCGACCGGAGTTGACATCGAATGGGAAACTTTTATCATCGGCGCACAGGCTTTAGAAAAATTCGGAACGACGATTCCCGAATCGACGATCGAATCGATCAGAAAAAATAAAGTCGCGCTGAAAGGTCCGCTGACCACACCGATCGGAACGGGTTTTACGTCCGTCAACGTCGGTCTTCGCAAGGCTTTAGACCTTTATGCAAACGTGCGTCCGGTTCGCGCTCTGCCGAATGTTCCGTGCCGTTATCCCGAACTCGATCTGATAATCGTGCGTGAAAATACCGAAGATTTATACGCCGGATTGGAACACGTCGTTGTTCCGGGCGTGGTCGAATCGATCAAGATCATTACCGAAAAAGCTTCGACGCGCATTGCGAAATATGCGTTTGAATATGCGAAATCGCACGGGCGCAAAAAAGTTACGGCGATTCATAAAGCCAATATTATGAAACTTTCCGACGGACTTTTTCTCGAATGTTTTTATAATG
>DAITPE010000788.1:0-2146 GCA_036833775.1 Pyrinomonadaceae bacterium
CGCCCGGTTCCATCGTCGTTATGACATTAAAGCCGCGAACACGAAGCTCGCTGGCGATCATCCGCATTTGCGTCGATTTTCCGCTTCCGTCTATGCCTTCGAAGGTTATGAATTTACCGCTCAAAATACTGTATTTTCGTTAATCCGATTTTTTTCTGTCGGGAGAAATCGTCGAGATCGCGTGTTTAAAAATCAGAACGTCTTGTCCGTGTATGTCCAATAATACCGAGAATTTATCAAAACTCTTGATCTTTCCTGAGAGTGTCGAACCATTCATCAAATTTACCGCAACTAACACTCTTTCGCGCCTTGCCGAATTTAAGAATGCGTCTTGAATGTTTTGGGCTGTAGTTCTATCCATATCTTTTTCCCTTTTGTTTTCACAGACTTGGAACTGTATAAAAATTATAACAGAAATTTTTCATCTAACAAGAAAAATTTCACAAACGCTTATTCGTCTATAATTTCGAGTAATTTACGAAGAGTTTCCGCTTCGTTTCCGAATCCTTCGAGCCAAAAAACCTGTTCCTGATGGCGAAACCAAGACATCTGCCGTTTGGCATAATGGCGAACATCTTGTTTGGTTTGTTCGACCGCGCTTTCGAGCGTTCGTTCGCCTCGCAAATATTCGCAAACCCGTCGATAACCGTGTGCGCCAAGTGCGTTGGTGTCATCTTTTACGCCTTTTTCACGCAATTGTTTCACTTCTTCGACCAAGCCTTTGTCAAAATGTATTTGTGCGCGTTCGTTTATTTTTTGATAAAGGATTTCGCGCGGCGGATTGAGTGCGAAAATCTTGATTCTTTCGGCAAATTCGGGCGGTTCGGCACGATTCGGCTGAAGTTCGGAAATTCGCTTTCCTGTTTGAAAGTAAACTTCCAAGGCGCGTGAAACTCTTACAAAATCACGCGGAAAGAGTTTTTCGGCAGATGTTTTGTCAACTTTTTGCAATATCTTATGAAGATGTTCCGCGCCTTTGCGAGCTTTGATATTTTTCAATTTTTCACGAAGTTTTTCGTCGGTTTTCGGCGATTCAAAGAAAGGATTTTTCAGCGTCCGCAAATAAAAACCCGTTCCGCCGACAAGGATCGGAATATTGCCGCGCGATTCGATCTCGTAAATTTTTGCCGCCGCATCCTTCGCCCAATCGGCTGCGGTGTAATTCACATTCGGCGAAATGTAATCGATCAAATGATGAGGCACGCCGCATTTTTCTTCTTCAGAAGGTTTTGCAGTGGCAATTTCGATTTCTTGGTAGATTTGAACCGAATCGCAATTTATGATTTCTGCGTTTTTGAGATGAAGCGCGAGCGCAACGCCGATTTCGGTTTTGCCCGAAGCCGTCGGTCCGACGATCGAATAGATTGGTTTTTGTAACGTATCGTGCGTCAAAGGTTTTGAAATTGGTATTTAGTATTTGGTTTTTAGTTTTTTGCTCATAATTTTGATTCGCGTTTGAAATTAGAATTAATCCAAAAACTAAAAACTAAATACCAAAAACCAAATACTAAATAAAAGTATAAGCAATGATCGTGCAGACGATCGCCATCAGCGAAAGTCCGAAAATAAACAGTATATCAGCAATTTTTTCGAGTTTGCGTCTTTTTTTATTATTTTTCGAGCGCAGCGAACTGTATGCAAAAATGCACGAGCCGAGAAAGATCAGCGCATCGATCGCAAGAATATTGTCGCCTAAAGAACTGAAATGTTTGAGTTCGCCGATCGCGCGGAAAATTCCGATCACGGTCAAGCAAACGCCGACGAGTCCGGCGGAAACGCTGAAAATATGAATTGAAATCTGAGTTTCGTTTGAATCATTGTTGCCGTTCATAACTAATTTTTACGATTCTTTTTGTTTTATAGTTCGTTTATTAATATCATCTAAAATTATCAATCGAAATCTTTCTTAAAATCAAAATGAAAAAATTATTATTCGGCTTCGTTTTGCTCGCTTTGCAAATAAATTTGATGGCACAAAAGACGGAAAACTACATTCAATATGTAAACCCTTTGATCGGAACGCAGAAAATGGGACACACATTTCCCGGCGCGACCGTTCCGTTCGGCGCGGTGCAATTATCGCCCGACACGGACGAACAACCGCATAACATCGGCGGAAAATATAACCGCGACGCTTACAAATACT
>DAITPE010000789.1:0-2138 GCA_036833775.1 Pyrinomonadaceae bacterium
TAAGTTTGCCTGTTTGAATAAAAATTACTTACATAATCGTATAAGTGTTTTATATTGTTTATTTCTTCAAGTCAAGAAAAAAGAATTGTTTGTGCAAAATAAAGACTGAATAATTAAAATTTCGCCAAAAAATCGAGAACGGATTCGGTTTTTGTATTTAATTGTAAAACTACATATTTTTCAGTTCGGGATATTCTTCAAAATAACTTTTTGCGCTTTCGAGAGTTTCGCTTTCTTCCTTTGACCAATTCGGGTTCGCGGACGAGATTTCCTTACCGTTTTCTGTCCATTTCACGAGTTTTGAATCTTTGAAATAAAGTTTTTTCGCATTTTTCAAAGGCAGATTGCTGCCGCTTGCAAAAGATTTATATTGTTTTTTAGTGATTTCACCTTCGACCGCGAGCAATAAAACGCCTTTTTCAAAATAAAAATCGGTCACTTTCGGTGCATCGCAGCAATTGGAATAGATCAAACGCATTTTTTTGATATTTTTGCCGCTTTTGTAAATAACGTAATCCGTTCCACTCGAAGCGTCTTCGCCGACGGCGTATTTTTCGCGTTTATATTTTTTGACGTTCTTGTTAAAATCCGCCTCGACCGAAGCCGTCTGCGCCAAAGCCGTCAACGAAAAGATCAAAAGTAAAAAAGTAAATGTAATAATCCGCATATTTCAAATGTAAAATCTAATTTTATAACTACGCGTTTTAAGACGAAACCTCAACGAATATTTGCGAATTAATTTTAAAAATAAAAACTGCCGCCCGTTTCGCGGTATTCGTCAAAAGCGTCAAAAAAGCGTCGAAACTTCGCTGTTTTCGAGCGGGCAAAAAATAAATGTTGAAAAGCGATTTGCTATTTCCGCAAAAAGCCGTCACTCTTAAACCTGTCATTCCTTCTCTTGCGTTATTTTTTTAACGCGCTCGTCTAAAGACGGTTTTTACGGATAAGTTCGAGAGCAGGTTCGTTTATTACTACAGAAGTCGCTCTTGAAATTTTTTTGTGAGCATCCGAAATCCGACTCTTCGTCCGAGACCGACCGTTTATCTCCGAAGTCCAAATTCGATTCGAAGCTTCTTTTACTGTTCCCTCAGCAGGGGAAAAAGGAAACTATTATTATGTCAATGAAATTATATGTAGGAAATCTTTCCTTCAACACATCAACCCAGGATTTAGAAGATATTTTTGCCGCGATCGGTACGGTCGATTCGACCAACATCATCGAAGACCGCGAAACCGGACGTTCACGCGGATTCGGATTCGTCGAAATGTCGAGCAAAGAAGACGGACAAAACGCGATCGCACAGCTTGACGGCAAAGAGATCGACGGTCGTTCGTTAAAAGTCAACGAAGCCAAACCCCGTGAAAACAACGGCGGCGGACGCGGCGGCTACGGCGGCGGTTCGCGCTGGTAGTTTGAACATTTTTACAATGTTACGCAAAAAAGCCTTCGGATTTTTCCGAAGGCTTTTTTATGTTTGAAATTTCCGCAGATTTCTAGCCTGCCTGACATTGCCGCGCAACGTTTGTAAAGACCGACAAAACTTCGTCGTTCTCATCCGTATTGACGACCGGAATCCACGATGCGCTCAGTTTTTTCGTATCTCCGGCGACTGTCTGCTTGATGGCTTTTTGCGAATCGAGCGAACCGAATTCGAGTTTTTCGGCGTTCAACTTGATCGACGCGGGATCGAGCTTGGCAAGATCGATATTGACGAGATAACGGTATTTCGAATACAAAAACCAATCCGTGCCGACGCTGTTCGTAGCGTTCGCCAGCGGCTCGGCATTGCGCGCTTCGGGCTGCATTGCATTGCCGTAGCGGTTTTCGATTTCCATATAACCGAATTTTATCTGACAGCCGTTAAATTCGAGCGGACGCAGTTTATACGTCACACGCGGATTGTCGGCATTGGTAATCGTTCCGTATTTTCCGAGCAAGTCCTTCAATTTTGTCAGGTCTTGCTTCAACGCCGTTTTATCGGTCTTTTGTGCAAAAATTTGCTGTCCGAAAACGAGCGTCAAGCATAAAAGTAACGCAATGTTCAAAAAAGATTTTGGTTTCATAAATTTTCCCTTCGTTATTGTAATTTACCTTGTTCAAATCGAATGCAAAATTGCATTCTGCTAAAAAAAGCCGA
>DAITPE010000790.1:0-2138 GCA_036833775.1 Pyrinomonadaceae bacterium
TTTTTAGTTTGAAATAAAGTTAAATCTTAACGGTTTCCATCGTTTTTAGATTTCAAAGCATTTGCTCTCGCGCCTTGAATCGCAAGTTGTTTGGCTTGCGGCAACAATTCGATTGCTTTTTTCAATTGATTGTCGTATTCGTTGAAAACCTGAAATGAAGTCGTCGAACCGTAAGCCGCCGTAACGAGTTCGGTTCGCAAGCTTCTTTCGACAAATTCACGTTCTTTATCAACTTGAGCCGCTGTAAAACCGTATTTTTCAACGGCGAATTTTTTGAAGTTTTGATAAAGAGATTCGGTTACGGGAAAATCCGTGTTTTTGATGTCGTATTCGAAAACGATCGGTTTATCGACCTTGTAATTGGCAAAAGTCGAGTTTTTTCCGTAAACGAGATCGAGTGTAAATGCAAAGATCGGATTGTTTAGTTTTTGCTGAAAACGCAACTTTTCGGTTGTGATCGTATCGGGTTTGATCGCCACGTCGGGATTGATTCCGCCGCCGCTGTAAACCGCTCTACCCGAATCTGTTTTGCTCGCTTCGCCTTTCGGCGCGACCGGAGTTTTGTTTTCTTCGCTCAAAGTTCCGCCTTTGGTGTAATAATCGTAAAGATTTCCGTTCGAATAATCGCGCTGGATCAAACGTCCTGCCGGAGTTTCATATTTGGCGATCGTAAGTAACAACATCGAACCGTATTCAAGAACGAACGGATTCTGCACCAAACCTTTACCGAAAGTGTTTTCACCGACGACCAATGCGCGGTCGTGATCTTGCAAAGCCCCGGCAAGAATTTCAGAAGCCGAAGCCGAATTTCGGTTGACCATCAAAACGATCGGAACGTCTTCGGGATTCGGATTTTCGGCGCGGTATGTGTCGGCGGTTCCTTCCAATCTTCCTTTTTGTGTGAAGATCGTCTGTCCGCGACCGAGAAACGTATTTGCAACGCGGTAAGCTTGGCTGACAAGTCCGCCGCCGTTGTTTCTCAGATCGAGAACCAATTGCGTCATTCCTTGCGCCTTCAAAGTTTGCATCGCTTGGGCAAATTCGGTGTAAGTCGTTTGATTAAAACCGCCTGTCATCGCGATATAACCGACACCGGGACGAATCAAATATGCTTCGGCGATCGACGGCTGCGGCACGGCATCGCGAATGATTTCAACCGTTTCGCGTTTTCCTGTTCCGTATCTTTCAACGACGAGTTTGGCGGCTGTTCCGCGCGGTCCGCGCAGGAAATTTCTGACTTCGGTAAAGTTTTTGCCGACCATCGAAGTTCCGTTTACTTCGACGATCTTGTCGCCGTAGCGAAGTCCGGCGCGGTTGGCGGGCGCGTTTTCAAAAGTTGCTTTGATATATGTTGCCAAAACATTGCCTTTTGCATCGCTCAGATCGCCGATCGTTGCGCCGATTCCGAAATATTTTGAACTTTGGTCGGTGCGGAATTGCTCGAATTCTTTCGCGTCGAAATAGTTCGAGTGCGGATCGAGCGTGTGCAGCATCGAATCGATCGAAGATTTGAAAAGATCGTTGTAATCGATCTTTTTACCGCTGACGTGATTGGCTTCGATCAAGGATAAAGCCTCGGCGACATCGGTTTCGATATTTTCAACCGTGACAACTTTTTTCGTTTCCGCCGGTTTGGAAACCGAAGTTATTTCTTTGGGATTCGATTTGGAAACTGTTTGCGCGAACCCGCTTGATGAAATAGAAAAAGACAGTAAAAGAGCGCAGAAAAGAGTCGAACTTTTTTTCACTACAAAAATCTCCTAGAATTGTGTCTGCTGAAAATAGAAATTTCCGCAAAAAATGATAACATCTGTTTGAAGAAAAAGCGATACAAATAGTTGCACGCCCAAAATCAGAAAAAGTTCTGAAGAATTCAAACAATCAAACGAATATATTACGCATCTGATCGGAAATTCGTTTCCGAATCAGTCAAAATTAATGAGTCATTTATTAGAAGTTACAAACTTGCAAACGCATTTTCCGACGCGCGCCGGCATCGTCAAATCGGTCAACGACGTTAGTTTTTACATTGATGAAGGCGAACTTTTAGGCTTGGTCGGCGAATCGGGCTGCGGCAAATCGATTACTGCGCTTTCGATTATGAAATTGATTTCCGCGCCGGGAAAAATTGTCGGCGG
>DAITPE010000791.1:0-2107 GCA_036833775.1 Pyrinomonadaceae bacterium
TAACGCCTAAAATTTTGCCTGCGAAATAAACGAAAGGAACGAAATTATCTTTATTAAATTTTCGTCTTTTTCGTTTATTTCGCAGGCAAATTTTCTTAACAATCACAACTGCAACAGTCACCGCAATCACATCCGTCGCAACAGCTTCCGCAATCGCAACTATCGCATTCGCAACAGCAATCACAGCCATCTTCGCAATCGCAACAGCAATCGCACCAATCACACCAACCGCCTTCGTCGTCACCACCGCCGTCTGCTGCCGATTGCGCCGCTTTTTTCCGTCTGCCTTTTTTCGTCAAAAGTTCTTCGGGATTTTCCATCAAAAGTTTTTTCGGAAACGCCAAAACCGAACCGAAAATCGCGCCGAGAAACATCAAATTAAAACTCAGATCAAAACATTCACGCGCCGATTTTGCTTCGCGCGATTGTGCAGGCGCAACGAGCGCGAAAACGAAAATAAAAACAAAAACGAGCGGCATCTGCCACGAATGATTTCGTGCCAGATTTCGCGCTTTTTCCGAAGCATTTAGCCACTTTTCGGCAAATGTAATTTTCTTTTTCGGCGTGCAAAGCTTTGCCGTTTTCAAAACCGGAAGATTCGTTTTGAGTTTTCGATGCAGATTCTGTGAAAGTCTTGAAACGAAAAGCTTTTGCTGACTTTCCGAAAGCGGAAGTTCGTAAATTTTCGAGGTTATTTTACTTTCGATTTCAAATAAAATCGCCGAAAGTTTTCTTTTATTTTCTGCTGAAAATCTTTCTTCCTTTAAATCAAAAGCCGCACGAAAAGCGTTGAAACTTCCCTTTCGGAAATCCTTTTCATAATCTTCAAAAGCGTCGATCAGATAGATCAATTTTCCGAATTCAAACCCCAATTCAAACGCCGAATTTTCGAGTTCGTTTCTGGCGATTTGCTTGATACCTTCACGAAAAAAAATCGCGGTCGTTTGTGCCGTCGGAAAGGAAAAATCTTCTAAAGAATTACTTTCGTTTTCGCGCGATTTTTGCGAATTCAAAAGTTCTTTGACTTCATCGAGCGGAAAATTCCATCCGTTCAAAAGAGTTTGCGCCGTTTTGAATTCTTCGGAAAACGATTTTTGCGCGAATTTATAACGGCGTTTGTTTTCGTCGGAAATGTGATCGGCAAGTTTAAATTCGGTCAAGATTAAATTTGCGGTCGCGGCAAACTGCAAAGATTTCGGCAGATCGTTTTTCGGCAAGCTCAAACAGTTAAATGATTTATAACTTTTTTCCCGCTCGGAAACATTTTCATCGCTCAAAGCCGTCAAAATTTCCGCCAGAAAAACCGTGTCGTGATTGAGCAGAAAACGTGATTTTTGACCGTAAAGACTGCCGATCGTTTTGCACGTTCCGCAATAACTCTGACGGCGAAATTCTTTTTCTTCCGCCGTCATTCCGCATTTTTTCACACGCATTAAACCGAACATATTTTTTTACTTTTTATCGAATCAAACTTTTCGCCGCCGCTTCGCCCGTTTCGATCGCGCCTTCCATAAAGCCTTGCCAATCCGCAAGGTGTTCGCCCGCAAACAAAACTTTCAAATGCGGTTTTTGCAAAAGCGGGCGAATCGTAAACCATTGTCCGGGACGATAAAGCGCGTAAGCTCCTTGTGTAAATTTGTCACGCTGCCAAGGATAAGACATAATTCCCTTCGCCAATTTCGGCGCATCTTCATTAAAATCAACGAGATCGCTCGTAATTTTCCGCATTCGCCGTTCGTCCGATTGCGAAGCCAAAACGTCGGCTTTTTCGCCGATCGCGTAAGCCGTCAAAATTCCTTCTTTGTCTTTTTGATTCTGCGTGCTGTGAAAATAATAATGCGAAGCCGTATCCGAAACCATCGAAAAATCTTCGTATTCCCAGAAACGCTTTTCGTACAAAACGCTGTTTTTGATGATGCGCGAATAGATGAGTTTTTGTGCGGCTTCGGCTTGCGCGGCAGGCAGGGGCGGATCGAATTTTATTTTGTTCAGACTTGCGACCGGCGCGGTGCAAATGCAAGCGTCGGCTTTGAAAGTTTCGTTTTCGGTTTTGACGGTGACAATTCCGCCGCGCTGATTAATTTCTGTCACCAAAGCATTTAGCCTA
>DAITPE010000792.1:0-2105 GCA_036833775.1 Pyrinomonadaceae bacterium
TGCTCACGCGCGGGCTACTGACACAGTTGTTAATTACCAATTATCATGAATCTGAATCAAGTCACGATCTATACAAATAAACCAATCGAAACTGTCGAATTTTATCAAAAACTCGGATTGGAATTTATCGTTGATTCCCTGCCGCGTTATGCGCGTCTGCTCTGCCCCGACGGGGATTCGACGCTTTCCGTTCACACTTCGGACGAAGAATTTTCAGCGTCAAATATCGTTCTATACTTTGAATGCGAAGATTTGGACGCAAAAGTTTCCGAACTCAAAAACAATGGTTTGGAATTCGATCAAGAACCGACAGATCAAACGTGGCTCTGGCGCGAAAGCTACTTACGCGACCCGAATAATAATAAAATCTGCCTTTTCTACGGCGGCGAAAATCGCAAAAATCCGCCGTGGCGTGTAAAATAGTTTCGTTATGCAGACTGAAACTCTAACACAGATAAAACGGCAAATTGTTTTGCTCGACGAAGATTCTAAAAAGGATTTAGCCGACTTTTTGGCGGAAGAATTAACTTATAAATCAGACAACTCGACCGTTTCAAACCAAAAGGAAATCGAATGGCTCAAGCAACACCGTGAAAAATACGCGGGAAAATATGTTGCGTTAAGCGGAAATGAATTTATTTGCGAAGGAAAAACTCTGCGCGAAGCAAAACAAACTGCGCTTGAAAAAGGATTTGAAAACCCGTTCGTAACCTTTGTTTATTCCGAAAACGATATTCCGTTCGGAGGTTGGTAATGGCGAAAATTTCTCTCGATTTTGAAAAACTCATAAATTATGATTCTGCCGAAAACGGAATCACGATTCAAACAACTCTCAAACTTTCCGAAAAATCAGTTTCATTTCCCGCCAAAATCGATACAGGCGCATCGTTTTGCATTTTTGAAAGAAAGCACGGCGAACAATTGGGATTGGAAATTGAAAGCGGTTTGTTTCAAAGAATCGGAACGGCAACCGGAATATTTACCTGTTTCGGCTTTCGCGTGAATCTGGAAACAGAAGGTTTTGAATTTGATTCTTTGGTCTATTTTGCCGAAAACGAATTTTTCAACCGCAATGTTCTTGGTCGTCGCGGTTGGCTCGAATTGGTCAAACTCGGCTTGATAGATTACGAAGGAAAACTCTTTTTAAGCCGTTATTCCGACTAAATATTAATTTTCCGTTTAATTTTCCGCGCTCTTTTATGCTAATCTTTCCTTTTGTGTTTTCTTATCAAAAATTCACTTTTTAAGCAGAGGAAATTTATAAAAATATGTCTTTAACAGTTGTTGGTTCGGTTGCGTTTGATGCGTTGGAAACGCCGTTTGGCAAACGCGACAAGATTCTTGGCGGTGCCGGAACGCATTTTTCGCTTTCGGCTAGTTTTTTTACGAATGTTCGCACGGTCGGCGTGGTCGGCGGCGATTTTTCGGACGCGGAATGGGACGTTTTTAAACGTCATAACATCAATACGGACGACATCGAGATCGTTCCTGAAGGAAAAACGTTCTTCTGGTCGGGTCGTTACGATTACGATATGAACACGGCGCACACACTCGACACACAGTTGAACGTGTTTGAAACATTTCAGCCGAAATTGTCGGACGAATCGAAAAATTCGCGTCTCGTATTTCTTGCAAACATTTTGCCGATGCTACAAAAAGAAGTCCGCGAACAATGCGAAAAAGCCGAGTTCGTCGCGATGGACACGATGAATTTCTGGATTTCGTCAATGAAAGAAGCTTTGATCGAAACCATCAAAGTCGTCGATTGCATCATCATCAACGATGCCGAAGCGCGTCAATTGACGGACGAACCGAACATTCACAAAGCCGCGAAAGCGATTCTCGATCTCGGTTTGAAAGCCGTCGTCATCAAACGCGGCGAATACGGCGCGACGCTTTTCACGAAAGATTCGTATTTCGTTTGTCCGGCTTATCCGCTCGAATCCGTTTTCGATCCGACCGGCGCAGGCGACACTTTTGCGGGCGGTTTTATGGGTTATCTCGCTTCGCAAAAAGAGATTACGGAAGACGCGATGCGCCGCGCGATGATCTACGGTTCGGTAATGGCTTCGTTCAACGTCGAAGAATTCGGCACGGAACGCGTT
>DAITPE010000793.1:0-2083 GCA_036833775.1 Pyrinomonadaceae bacterium
AAAAGTTAAGATTTTTTAATCTACAGTTATTAAGTCGTCGGCAAACAAAGCAAGGTAACAAGGCTTTGAGAAAAAAAAGAGAAAAAAGTGAAATTTAGTCATAAGTCTTGAGTCTTGAGTCTTGAGTCGAGATTTATATTTAATTTACAATTCAAATTCTTAAACTCAAAATTTTTTTATTCGGAGAATGATAATGGCAGGTTTTAAGAGATTTGAAGATATAAAAGCGTGGCAGAAAGCAAGAGAAGTAACGCGTGAAATTTATCGTGTGACGGCGATAGGGGATTTCTCAAAAGATTATGATTTGAGGAGCCAGATCAGACGCGCAAGTATTTCGATTATGGCTAACATCGCCGAAGGATTCGGAAGGAAGTCCGACAAAGAGTTTGCCAATTTCTTAAATATTGCCCATGCCTCTGCTTGTGAAGCGCAATCACATCTTTATGTCGCTTTGGATTTGAATTATACAAATCAGCAGAGTTTCGACAATTTATATCAATCTCTGGTTGAAATTACCCGAATGATTTATGCTTTAAGTGAGCATCTTAGGAAGTCTTAAGTTTGGGGGCATAAGTCTGAAGTCAAAGAAATTAACTCGTCGATATAACATAATTTCGACTCAAGACTTATGACTCAAGACTCAAGACTTATGACTCAAGACTTATGACTATTCTTATTGTTGACGATGAGCGCGGGATTCGTGAGACGCTGCGCGGTGTTTTGGAGGACGAAGGTTTTGAGGTTGAAACCGTAGTGAACGGTGAAGCGTGTCTGGAAATTGTAAAAAAACAACATTTTTCCTGCATTTTGCTCGATATTTGGCTCGGTGACGGGATTGACGGGCTTGAAACTCTCCAGAAATTGCGCGAAGACGGCAACGATTCGGCGGTCGTGATGATCTCGGGACACGGAAACATTGAAACCGCCGTGAAATCGACCAAGCTCGGTGCGTTCGATTTTATTGAAAAACCGCTTTCGCTCGAACGCACGATCGTGACGGTCAAAAACGCGATTCGCCAGCGCGAATTGGTGCTCGTCAACGAACAATTACAGAAAGATTTGGCGGAAGAATACGCGATGATCGGCGATTCGATCGCGATGCGCGCACTTCGCAAACAAATTGCGATCGTCGCGCCGACCGACGGACGCGTTTTGATCTCGGGCGAATCGGGAACGGGCAAAGAATTGGTCGCGCGGGCAATTCACGCACAATCGCGCCGCAAAAATCTGCCGTTCGTCGAGATAAATTCCGCCGCGATTCCCGAAGATTTGGTCGAATCAGAACTTTTCGGACACACGAAAGGCGCGTTTTCGGGGGCGCTCACAGCAAAAAAAGGAAAGTTTGAAATCGCGGATGGCGCAACTTTGTTTTTAGACGAAATCGGCGATATGTCGCCCAGAGTTCAGGCAAAAATGCTGCGCGTTTTGGAAGAACAAAGATTTGAGCCAATCGGCAGCAACACGCTGATAAAAGTTGACGTGCGCGTAATTTCCGCAACTAACAAACCGCTTTCGGGCTTAATCGAAAACGGCGAATTCCGCGCCGATCTTTTTTATCGTTTGAACGTGATCCCGTTTCAAATTCCTCCGTTGCGCGAACGCCTCGAAGACGTTCCGCTTTTGACCGAACATTTCAACAAAAAATTCTCGCTTGCATACGGCAAAAAGCCGAAGGAATTTTCTGCCGAAGCGGTTGACGCGCTACAAAATTACGCGTGGCTCGGCAATGTGCGCGAATTAAAAAACACGATCGAGCGCGTCGTGATCATGGTCGAAAAGCAAAAAGTTTCTGCCGACGATCTGCCGAAATTCAACATCGTTGACGAACTTCCTTCGTCGAGCTTTCGTTTTCCGTCGTTCAAAGACGCGACCGACGCTTACCAACGCGAATTCATCATTCACAAACTCGCCGAATTTGAAGGAAATGTTTCAAAAGCCGCCGATTCGATGGGCGTTGACCGCAGTCATCTTTACCGCAAGATGAAACATCTCGGAATCGATGCGAAATGATGAACGATAATCGCATTTGATTGCAATTTCAGCCGAATTCACATATATTTACGGGACTAAACTACGTTATTTT
>DAITPE010000794.1:0-2076 GCA_036833775.1 Pyrinomonadaceae bacterium
TTAAGTTCGGCGGTTTGTTTTTGGGAATCGCCGGATTGTTTATCTTAATCGGCTTGAAACTCGCCGCGCCGGTGCTTTCCGCCTTTGGCTTTGACGAGAAGTTTGCCAATCAGATTTTTTATCCGTTTTGTTGGGGCGTAGCGACGTTCTCCTTGGCTTTTCCCATCGTAAAGGAGTTGACGCTTTATGTCGCCTACGGAATCGGGCTAATCGGGCTTTCAATTTATAACGGCGAAACGGTTTTCACACTAGACGCGAACACGGCGCAGATTATCACCAACGGAAATTATGATCCCGCGAGTAGTGCGCTGATTGTCACACTATTATTTTTCGTTTCGTGTCTCTGCTATATTTTAGTGCCTTGGCTCAGTTATCGCGTTTTGCGCGGGCAGGTTTATGAAGGCGTTTCGCAAATTTCGATGGGTTGGATGCTTTCAACCGTCGGCACGGCTCTCGAAACTTACGGACTCGTTGCCGGAGCCGCGATAAATCGTCAGGCGGAAAATACGCAAATTCAGGGGATTTACAACGCCGAGCAAGCGAGCGCGAAAAAAGGACTCGAAGCCTCGAATCTCTCAACCGAAGCCCGCCGCATTTCATCAGTCGCCGGTGTCGAAGGCGGTTTGGTCAGCAGTCTAGGACAAATAAGGGCGAATCAGGTTACGCAAACGATGATTGCCAACGCCAACCGGAATTTCGGTATTTTGAGCAGTCAGGCTTCAACAAATCGGGAAATTGCGACGATGAAAGCCGAAAATACGGGTATGCAAAATATTCGCTCGCTTGATGGCATCAAAGAAAACGCACTTCGCAGTCAAGGAACGAATCAGGCTTTCGGAATGCTCAAATACGAAGCTATTCCCGGCGGCGGAAACATCCCGATTAGAAAAGGCGTTGAGTTTTACGACTATATGAAAGACCAGCATATTTTGCAGAAATCAACGACGAGTATGAATAATACGACGACTGATACTTATCAACTGCAAAATCAGAACACTCAATACGTTACGGACCAAAAAATTGATGCTTCAACGACTTATCAAAACGAGATGAACTCCGCTTTCAATCGGCAGGCTGCCGAAACAATCGGTGCGGTCAACGCCGGAACGACAATTGCCGCCAATTCCGCCCAACAAGGCGCGGGCATACAAATTTCCGGCATTAATAAATCAACCGAACTCGAAAAACAGGCTAATCAGTTAAATTTTGAAGGACGTATTGAAGCGGCAACAATTAATCAAAAAGCTGCAACCGAATCCGCTCATCTGCGGATGATGTCCACGGTTGTTACGGGCTTTTTCCGCGATATGGATCGCCGCTTGGAAGAAATGAAACCCAAATACTAAGTTTTTGATTAAATGTATTTGAAACTAATTTTCAACCAATAAAAAAGCGGTCAACAAACAAGGGTAATTTATAGATTTTAGAAGTTATTTTGTGTGAATTCAAACTATAAGCGCGTCAGTCGCCAAAGAACCTGCTTAATCTGCGGCAAGCCCGATTGGTGCAGTTATACGCCGGACGCAAAAATTTCTTTCTGCGCCCGAATTGTTAACAACGCTGATCGAGTGAGCCGCACGGGTTGGGGAGTTTTCTATCACGAAAAATCACTTTTTGGTGATGCACCGCTTCCCTTCCCTTCAAAACCTCCACAAAAAAAAGCCGAACTAGCCCCAATCGAAATTAGAGATTTTGTTTATCGCAAATTAATTGCGCTTTCCCCGGCAACAACTTCTCCTGGAATAATTGATGGACCAAAGGGACTGCGATGCCGCCGAATTCTTAAATTTGAAGATTTCGGCACTCTTCCTCCAACTTTTCAAGAGCGGCGCGAACTTGCAAATATCATTAGAGTTGCTATCAACCGCAATTTTCCAGATTACGTCCGTAAGTTCAAATCGAGCATTTCGGGAGTGCCGGGATTTTGGATTGATGATAAAGGAAAATCTCAGTTATGGTCAGATAAAAATTACCCGTTTCCTTTGATGCTCATACCATACAGAAACTCATCTGGAATGATTCAAGCCTGTCAAATTCGATTTATGAATCAATCGGGCGAAAATGACGTTCTTTATG
>DAITPE010000795.1:0-2072 GCA_036833775.1 Pyrinomonadaceae bacterium
TGACTAAAATTGCCGAACTCGGCGAGAAAGACAAAGAAAAATTCGGCAAATAATTAGATCGCAAAATTGGAGCGCGGGCATCCCTGCCTGCCGTGAGTGTTTACGCGAAGCGTTGAACGCTCACTTTCCGTTGTTTATCGGCAATTTGGAACTAAAAAAATCGCGCCGATTAAAACTTATTTCCAAGTTCGAGCCGCTAAACGGTTCGCCATTCTTCGTAAAACCTCGAACGGCTTGCAGGCAGAGATGTCTGCGCTCCAATTTTTGGCTTGATAATTGCGAACCCTATAAGATTCTGAAAATTTTGATAAAATCGTATCAAAACAAGACAAACGGAGAGCATAAAAAGGGTGGAAGGAACAGCAGAAAATTTTACGGAAACACAATCGAAGCCGATTTTGGAAATGTCTTCGCGCAGACGTTGGGCGGTGACGATCGGGGTGATGACGGGAATGTTTATCGCCGCGCTCGAAGCGACGGTCGTCGGGACGGCGATGCCGACCGTGATCGCTTCGCTCGGCGGGCTAAATCATTACAGTTGGGTGTTTTCGGCGTATCTCGTGACCTCGACCGTGACCGTTCCCGTGTGGGGAAAATTGTCCGATCTATATGGTCGCAGATTGATTTATCAGATCGGAATCGGCGCGTTTTTGCTTGGAACTCTGCTTTCGGGATTTTCGGGAACGATGACGCAGCTCATCATTTTCCGTGCGATTCAAGGACTCGGCGCAGGTGCGCTCGTGCCGCTCGGGATGACGATCATCGGCGATATTTTTACCGTTCAGGAACGCGCGAAAATGCAGGCGTTTTTCAGCGGCGTGTGGGGACTTTCGAGCGTCATCGGTCCGGTCGTCGGCGGATTTATCACCGATCAATTGTCGTGGCAATGGGTTTTCTTCGTCAATATTCCGGTCGGCATCGCGGCGGCGGCGATCATCGGATTTGCTTTGAAAGAGCCGAAACTGACGGCAAAACCGAAGATCGATTATCTCGGCGCGGGGCTTCTAATGACGGCGATCAGCCTTTTGATGCTCGCGCTCGTCGAAGGCGGAACGTCTTTATCGGTCTTGATGCAGCCGCACAACGTCCTGCTCATCGGCGGTTCGCTGATTCTTTTATTTCTATTTTACAAGGTCGAACAACGCGCTTCCGACCCGATCATTCCGTTTGAAATGTTCAAAAACAAAACGGTTTCGGTCGCCGTTTCCGCCGGATTTCTGGCAGGCGTGGCGATGTTCGGTGCAATTTCTTTTATACCGTTATTTGCCCAAGGCGCACTCGGTTCGACTGCGACTGAAGCAGGTTCGTTACTTACACCTTTAATGCTTTCGTGGGTTACGATGTCGGTCATCGGCGGGCGCATAATGCTGAAAACGGGCTATCGTTCGATCACGGTCGTCGGTTTTATCGTTTTGTCGGTCGGCTTCGTTTTGCTCGCAATGTTTCAACGCGACACGCCGCGAATCTGGCTTTACATCGACCTCGTTTTGATCGGCGCAGGTTTGGGATTAACGATGCTGACGTTGCTTATCGCGGTTCAGCAAGCCGTCGAACGCACAAAGCTCGGCGTGGCAACATCGCTCAATCAATTTACACGCGCGATCGGCGGCGCGTTCGGCGTGGCGATTATGGGAACGGTTTTGTCGGCAGGTTTGGCGACGAATTTGAACAAAATCGCGGTCAGCGGAAACACGCCTTTGACGGTCGAAAAAGCCGCCGAATTTGCGGGAAACCCGAACGCTTTGATCGATCCGCAGGCAAAAGCCGCGATTTCGCCCGAAACGCTCGACGTTTTACAGCAAGCGATGGCAATTTCAGTCCACAAAGTCTTCTGGGTCGGCGCGTTTCTTTCGATGCTCGCTCTGCTCGTCGTTTTCTTCTTTCTGCCGAAACAAAAATTCGGTCTGGAAGAACGAAAGATCGAACAAAACGTCGGCGAAGACACGATCTTGGCGCAACAAACCACGATTAACAACCGAAATCAGCCGCATACGACAAGCTGAAAAGGATAAAAACTCTTTAGAAAAACGACTTTTTTGAACGCGGATTTGGCAGATCGGGCGGATTATTTC
>DAITPE010000796.1:0-2046 GCA_036833775.1 Pyrinomonadaceae bacterium
GCATCTGCGCCGTCAACGATGCGGTGATCGTATGTCAAAGCGAAATATGCCATTTGACGAATCGCAATGTAATCGTCGCCGTCGGGCGATGTCAAAACCTTCGGACGCTTTTCGATCGTGCCGACGCAAAGAATCGCGACTTGCGGCTGATTGATGATCGGCGTTCCGAAAAGTCCGCCGAAAACGCCCGGATTCGTGATCGTAAAAGTTCCGCCCTGAACTTCATCGGGCATCAATTTTTTCGTGCGAGCGCGGTCGGCGAGATCGTTTGCCGTCACCGCTAAACCCGAAAGCGAAAGCGTGTCGGCTTTTTTGATGACCGGAACGATCAAACCCCAATCGAGCGCGACCGCCATTCCGAGATTGATGTCGCCTTTGTAAATGATATTGTCGCCCGAAACTTGCGAATTAACGACAGGGAATTTTCGCAAAGCTTGATTGACGGCTTGGAAAATGAACGGCATAAACGTCAATTTCGTGCCGTAGCGCGATTGAAATTCGTCTTTATTCTTGGCGCGGAATTTTGCGACGTTTGTCATATCGATCTCGTAAACGCTTGTGACGTGCGCCGAAGTTTGCTTCGAAAACGTCATATGTTCCGAAATCTTTTTACGCATTACCGACATCGGTTCGACGTGATCGCCGACTGCTGTTGCAACTTGCGGCGCAGGTTTAACTTCAATTTTCGGTGCGTTTTGAGGTGGGGAAACAGGCGCACTTTGCGGAATTGCAGGCGCAGAAACTTTTCCGGCAAGCAAATCTTGCGGACGCAGCGCGGCTCCGGTCTCGATAAAATTCAAAATGTCCGATTTCGTGACGCGACCGCTTGCGCCTGTGCCTTCGATTCGCGAAATATCGATTCCGTGTTCTTTCGCAATATTGCGGACGAGCGGCGAAGATTTCGTTTTGCGTAATTCTTCCAATGTCAGATTGCCGGACGATTTACCGTTTGTATTCTGCGCATCTTCAATCGCTTCAGGACGCGAATAATCATAGCTTCTGCCTTCGGTTTCCTGCACTTCCGTTTTTTCCGTCGCAGGCATCGAAATACTTTGCGACGATGCGGCGGCAACTGCTTTTTGTTCGACGGCAGGTTGCGCACTCTCAGCTTTCACGCTCGCACCTTTTGCGCCGACCAAGGCAACGACCGAACCAACTTCGACGGTTTCGCCCTCGTTTGCACGGATTTCCAACAAAACTCCGGCGGCAGGACTCGGAACTTCCGCGTCAACCTTATCCGTCGAAATTTCCAAAAGCGGTTCGTCTTTGTCGATATTATCGCCGACTGCTTTGAGCCATTTTGAAACGGTTCCTTCCGTGATAGATTCGCCCATTTGCGGCATCACGACTTCGGTCGCTTGTTCATTGTTCGCGGTTGGTTGTTCGTTGCTGGTTGTCTTAACTTCTTCAACCGGCGCAACATTAACTTCTTCGACCACGGGTTCGCTTTTAACTTCTTCCGCTTTCGGTGCTTCGACGGTTTCGGCTTTCGGCTGTTCGGCAGGTTTTGCCGCCGCGCCCGAAGCGTCGCCGATCACGGCAACGACCGTTCCGACTTCGACGGTTTCGCCTTCCTGTGCTCTGATTTCGAGTAAAACGCCTGCACCCGGCGCGGGAACTTCCGCGTCAACTTTGTCGGTCGAAATTTCAAGGATCGGCTCGTCTTTCTCGATCGTTTCGCCGACTTGCTTTAACCATTTTGAAACCGTGCCTTCGGTAATGGATTCGCCCATCTGAGGCATCACAACTTCTACGCTCATATAATCTCCGTTTTATAAATAAATGCTGAATAAAATTATCAAACTAATAGAATACTAAAAAACGGCACGAAAAGTGAAAAGTAGATTATGCTTTGAATTTATTCGCTGATAAGTTTTGCTATCAAAAATGCCGCGCCCGCCGCGACGCTTCCGATCAAACAAGTTTGAATCGCGCTTTTTAAAGGCTTCGTTCCGGTAAATTTTCCTTTGATATAACCGAAAACGAACAAAGCGATGATCGTCACGCCGACCGACCAAAGCAAGGCGGTGTGCGCTTCGCCGAACA
>DAITPE010000797.1:0-2044 GCA_036833775.1 Pyrinomonadaceae bacterium
CAGTTTCACCCAATAAAAACAAAGCTTTCGCGTGATTTTGCAAACTTCGCGCAAGCTCAGCTTGCATTCCTAATTCGGCAAATTTCGCATCAGTTTTTTCGTAAAACTCGACGGCTTCGGGCAGTAAATTGAGTTCCAGATAAATGTCTGCAATTTCCAGTTCACAAAGCGCGGTTTGTTGCGGAATCTTCAAAAAATCGTATTTCTGCCGCGAGCTTTCCATATATTTCAAAGCCGCATCCAAACGTCCTTGAAACAAATAAAGATTGCTCATTCCGGTTTCGATCTCGGCTTCGGTCACGGTCAGATAATTCGTTTTTGCGCGGTTCAGAGCCGATCGATAAATCTCTTCGGCTTCGTGAAATTTATTCTGCAAAGCTTTCACGAAAGCCTGACAATTTTCCACCATCGCAAGCTGCCGCTGATCGTCGATCTGCAAAAAACGTGCGCGCGCCGATTCCAGAAAAGGTTCTGATTCGCGGTAAAAATCGCGCCGCCAATAAAGATTCCCGATGTTGTTTTCGATCTTTCCGGCAGAATAAATATCGCCGTGTGCGAGAAAAACATCACGCGCCCGCAGACCGCATTCGATCGCTTCGTCATAACGCCCGAGCAGCGCAAGCGCGTAAAGCTTACTCGTCTGCGTCGTCGCGGCTTCGTGATTTTTGTCCAGATTTTGAAAGGATTTTTCTGATTCGTCGAGAAATTCGACACATTTTTCCAGATTTCCGCCGACCAGATTTTCGATCGCTTCCGTCCATTCCGCGTAAGCCGCGATCAATTTATCGCCCGTCAATGCGGAAGCTTCGCGCAAAACGGCAACGATCGCCGAAACCTTCTGCGGTTCGCTCGTCCAAACCTCGTAACAAATTTGCTGTAAGGCTTTGGCAAATTCCTCGTCGCAAATTTCGAGATTTTCTTTGAGCAGTTTTCGACGTTCTTCTTTATTTGCAGTAATTAATTTTTGGGCAAACGCTAAACGCATCTTTGAAGAAAGATTATCGGCGAAAACCGCCCGATTCGACAAACGGAAAGCGGAAAGTTTTTTCGAGGTGAACGCAGATTTGGCGGATTAAGCAGAAAAGAACGGATTTTCTTGAAAAAAATATCCGCATAAATCTGCTCAATCCGCCAAATCCGCGTTCAAAAATGTTTGATTCTAAGCCGCTTTTTTGAGTTTCACGGTTTGTTTTTCGTCGTTGTAAAGCCGGATTTGTTTTGCCCAGCCGAGTCTTTTAAAGATTTGTATCGTGATCCAATTTTGGTCAAATTCATACCACACAAAACCGTGCCGCGCCGAGGTCGGGAAGGCGTGATGATTATTATGCCAGCCTTCGCCGAAAGTGAGAATCGCAACGAACCAGTTATTCGTTGAATCGTCGGTCGTTTCAAAACGCTGCCGCCCGTAAAGATGCGCAAGCGAATTAACGAACCAAGTCGTGTGCCAGCCGAAGATCGTCCGCACGACCACGCCCCACAAAACAAAACCCCAACCGCCGAGCAAAAATAAAATAACTGCCGAAAGAATGATCGGCACATAAAAAAGCCGCGCAATCAAAGCGTGTCCGCTGTCTTTCAATAGATCGGGAACATATTTTTTCATCGTCGCTTCATCGTGATCCTGCGCCGTTCCTTTGAATATCCAACCCATCTGCGCCCACCAAAATCCCGGTTTCGTCGAATGCGGGTCTTTGTCGGTTTCCGTAAATTGATGATGAATGCGGTGCGTCGCCACCCATTTATAAGCCTCGTTCTGCAACGCCATCGAAGCAAAAACAGTCAGCGTATATTCCAGCCATTTCGGAGCCTTAAAACTCCGGTGCGTCAGCAAACGGTGATACCCGAGTCCGACGCCGAGACTGCCGACAACCCAATTTCCGACAAGCATGATCGCCAGATTCTGCCAAGAAAAATAAAAAAATGCCGGAATCAGTAAAAGATGAAACGAAACGATTATCAACAAATCGCGCCAGTTGATACGCTCTTTGCGCTTTTGAAACTCTAGTATATTTTGCATTTAAAGTGTAGAAATAAACAAATTAGG
>DAITPE010000798.1:0-2042 GCA_036833775.1 Pyrinomonadaceae bacterium
GGCGGTTTTCTACAAACGCGGCGAAATGGCGCATCGCGCGGTCGGATTTATCGAACCGCTTTGGAAAAATGTTCCGACTGATTATCAGATCGAACTGATGCCGCGCGACCAAGCCGAATTGCTTTATCCCGCGCCGTATGCCGACGCGCTTTTGCGTTACGCGCCGGAAAGAAACGTCGATCCGCGTTTCGTGCTTTCGATTATGCGGCAAGAATCGCGCTATCGTGCCGACGTAAAATCTTACGCGGCGGCGCGTGGTTTAATGCAGTTTATTTCGACGACTTCGACCAGAATTGCCAGAGAATTGAAATTGAGTAATTTCAAACAAGACGATTTATACAATCCGCCGACCGCGATTCTTTTCGGTTCGCAGTATTTGCAGGATATTTTCAAAATGTTCCCGAATCAGCCGCAAGCCGTCGCCGCAAGTTATAACGGCGGCGAAGACAACGTGCGGCGTTGGATGACGCGCTCGAAAGCGGAAGTTGCCGACCGCTACGTTCCCGAATTGGTTTTCGCGCAATCGAAAGATTACGCCTATAAAGTGACGGCGAATTACCGCGTTTATCAATTTCTATATGACGAAAATTTGCGACCGAGATAAACGAAATTGATTTTTTCAAATGTTGCAATTTTATTTTTTTCTGCCTAATGTGAAAGATAATAAGAAAAATTATCCGCAGATAAACACGGATTGACACGGATATTTTTTCTGTTTTTATTTTCTAAAATCTTTAACTTCATCTGAGTTTATCTGTGTGCATCTGTGGATGAATATTTTTTCGATAAATTTATGCGTTATTTAATTTTATTTTTAACAGCGGTTTTACTTTTTACGGCGTGTCAGAAACAAGAAACGCAAAAGGCTTCGGAAAATGCCAAACGCTATCCGTTCAAAGGCACGATCGTTTCGGTCGATAAAACGAAAAAGAAAGCTAAGATCGAACACGAAGAAGTGAAAGGTTTTATGGATGCGATGACGATGGATTTTCCGATTCACGAAGATTGGGTTTGGGATGATCTCGTTCCCGGTGTCGGAATCCAAGCCGATCTCGTCGTTGATAATGCGGGAAAAGACCCGTATTGGCTCGAAGGAATTAAAATTTCCGCCGCGCCGAACGGAAACGTGCAAGTCCCGCCCGTAAACGAAAATTTCGCGCAGATCGGCAAAGAAGTTCCGGCATTTTCGCTGACGAATCAAGACGGCAAAAAGTTTACTTTCCGAGATTATCGCGGCAAAGCGACGGCGATCACGTTTATTTACGCGCAATGTCCTTTGCCCGATTTTTGTATAAAGATGTCAACGAATTTTTCGGATTTGGCGAATAAACTGAAAGACGACGCTGAATTAAAAGATAAAATTCGTCTTTTGAGCATTTCGTTCGATCCGGCGCGCGACACGCCTGAAAAATTGAAACAATACGGGCAAGGTTATCTCGGAAAGGACGCAAAACCTGATTTCAGCGTTTGGCAATTAGCGGTCGGAAACGATCAGGAAGTCAAAACGGTTGCCGACTTTTTCGGTCTGCGTTATGAAGTTGACGCAAACGACAAAACGCAGTTCGGACATTCGCTCGTGACGGCGGTAATTTCGCCCGAAGGCAAAGTGACGAAAATATTCAAAGGTAACGAATGGACATCCGACGATCTTTTGAAAGAATTAAAAGCGACTATTAAATAAATTCGGTAAAATAAAACGAAAAAGGGAGAATTTTAAGATGGAAAAATGCGAACATTTGAGCGAAATAAAAGATGTTACGCCGAGCGCGGACGGTTGTGAAGATTGTTTGAAAACGGGCGACGGTTGGGTTCATCTGCGTTTGTGTGAAATCTGCGGACACGTCGGCTGCTGCGATTCTTCGCCGAATCGTCACGCCACGAAACATTTTCACGCAACAAATCATCCGATCATCAAATCTTTTGAAAAAGGCGAAGATTGGGGTTATTGCTACGCTGACGATCTGTTTTACGAAACGCTTCCTGAATAAATACAAATCAGCCACGAATTTCACGAATAACACGAATAAGAAATTTTATAAATA
>DAITPE010000799.1:0-2039 GCA_036833775.1 Pyrinomonadaceae bacterium
TTTGAGCGGGTGTTTTTAACCTTCCAAAGTGCTTCCGCCAAAACATTCGGTCCGCCCCAAACCGGAATCCAGACGGGACGCGGATCGTCTTTATCAACCGCTTTGATAATCAACTCCGAGCCTGCCGATTCTTTGCCCTTGCCGACCGCCTCCATTCCGTAAAGCGGCTGTCCTTCCTTCAAAACCGAGAGCAAATATTCCGCCGTCGGAAAGCCTTTTTCGTGCAGTTCGAGATTGTCGCGGATTTTTCCGTAGGCTTCGACGATCTCTTTAATTCGCCACGCCGCAGTCTTATTTTTTTGATGAACCGAGGTCGTCGCGATCAAACCTTCGATGTCGAATTGATTTGCATAGGTCAAAAATCTGACCATTGACATCGCATCGTCGGGTTCATTTTCGATGTCGGTCAAGACGATGACACGCGGTTTGGCGAAAGCCGTCAGACAAGTCAAAAATACTATAACTGTTGTAATTGCAATAAAAAGCAGTCTTTTTTTCATAATCTTATTTTTTCGGAACAACGCATCGCTCCATCCGCAAAGCAAAATCGCTCAAAAATTCTTTTCGCCATTGGTTCACACTTTTCGCTCCCCAATGAATTCCTTCGGCAGCCGCCGGATCGAAATCATCAATCCACCAATTCGGGCGGGATTTATCAATTTTCCGCACCTTTTCGGGTGAAGGCATCACAGCGGTGAACTTTCCGGTTTGACCATCCATCGCCGCAAATTTGCTTTTGATCGAATATGACCAAACTTTTGCATCACGCGGCGAAAAACGGAATCGAATCTTATTGCCTTCGATCACGCCCGGAGCAGGAACTCGTCCGTCAACGAGCATTTGCGTTTGGTGTTCGGGTTTCAAACCTTCGGGAATCGGCAATAAAAATTCAACTACGCCGAAGGCTTCCGCTTGGTCGGCTTCGGTTGTCAAACGGTTGAAAATCGTCTTTCGTCCTTGCCAAAGACGAACGAATTTTCCGCCCCAACCTGCTTTTGTCGGCTTGGTCGGATCGCCTTTCAAAAGCCAGCCGACTGCCGGAGTGTCGCCCATTTTGATAGTTCCTTTGAGCTGTGTGTTAAAGAAATTTCCGAGTTCGCCTTTTCCGGCTATGTATCTGGAAACAAAGGACGAATTCCCCCAATCGCCGGATTGATCGCCGCCGACAAAAAAGCCTCGATAGGTCGAATTCGCTTCGATCATCCAGAGTTTCGGGTGATTCGTTTCGATGTAATTATACGCATCAACGCTCCACATTTTATTGGGTCCGCCGATAAAATAAACGCGGAGTTTCGGCAAAATGTCGGGTGCGTCGTGCAAGGCTTGGGCGAGGTCGTCAATTCCGCCCCAAACCATTAAATAAAGCGGTCGTTTATCCGTTTTTCGGGCGGCTTTGATGATCCATTCCGAGCCTTCCGTCGGTTTTTCGTAACCTTTCGGTCCAAACGTGTCAATCGCTCCTTGTTTGGTGATCGCCCGAAGTTCATCGGGAGTCGGATATTTACTCGAATATGTTTTCAAATTGGGAAAATCTTTTTCGTAATAATTGATGACTTCCCGAATATGTTCTTGCCGTCCCGGACCATACGGCGACGAGACAAGCCCTTCAATATCAAACATATCCGCGTAAACCAGAAAATGCACCATTGACTGAAAATCGTCAGGATCAGTGCCGCCGATGTCGCTCGAAACGATCACGCGAAAACGGTCTTTCGTTTGCTCTTTTGCCGTAATTTGAGCCGAAACCGTCGTTGAAACGAACAGTAATCCGATAATTAAAAATAGACAAATTCTCGTCATAAAAAACTTATTTTAGAAGCAAAATTGCGTCTTCCCAACCGTCCGGCGGAAGCATTTCGCGGGCTTCATTTGTGGCGAATTGTCCGGCGGATTGGGTTTTGCCGTTTCGCGGGTCAAACCATTCCGCAGTTGCCGAAATTTTGAGTTTATTACGCACTTTCGCCGGTGAATTGTTGGAAAAATAGACTGCCAAAAAATCGCCTGATTCGGAGATAACCGCCGTTTTCAAACTTTCGTCT
>DAITPE010000800.1:0-2020 GCA_036833775.1 Pyrinomonadaceae bacterium
CGGATCGGAAATTTGTTCGGTAGTTACGCTATTTCCTTCATACGAACGATTGTTCCAATAAACAGATTTAAGTCCTTGTTTCCCGTCAATCGAAGTTTTTGAAAAATAGCTTTGTGTGACTTTATTTTCCACAAGATCGCAGGCTTTGTCGTAGATAATCTTGCTTGCGTCAACTTTCGATTTGATCCCGTTCAAGATCGAAATCGTTCGGACGGGTTTGCCGTTGTAATTTCCCCAAAGCATCTGTTCGTTATCCGCATTCGGTCCGATGACGGCGATCTTGCTCGATTTGTTCAAAGGCAAAATATCATTTTTGTTTTGAAGCAGCGTCATCGATTCGCGCGCCATTTCGAGCGCAAGTTGGCGATGTTCTTCGTTGTTGATGATCGAAGTCGGAATTTTTGTCCAGGGAACTAAAGCGTCATCATCCATTTCTCCCAACTCGAAACGTTGGATAAGAACACGCCGCAAACTTTTATCGACGTCGGCTTCGGACATTAAACCGCGCGATACGGCGGCGGGAATATTTTTGTAAGCATAACCGTCCCAAACACATTCGACATCCGTTCCGGCTAAAACACCCTTCGTCGCGGCGAGCAATGGCGTGGACGAAACTTTGTGGCTCGTGTAAAAATCGGTGATCGCTCCGCAATCGGAAACGACCATATATTTGAATCCGAAATTTTCACGCAAGATATTTTGCAGCAGACGATTACTGCCGCAGCAAGGTTCGTCGTCCAAACGCTGATAAGCACACATCACTTGCCTGACATCTGCTTCCTGCACCAAAGATTTGAAAGCGGGAAGATATGTTTCCCATAGATCACGCGGATCAACATTATTGAGATTGAGCGTGTGGCGGCTCCATTCGGGACCGGAATGAACTGCATAATGTTTGGCACAAGCCAGCAGTTTTCGGTATTTCGCATGTTCCGGACCTTGCAATCCTTTGACGACCATTACGCCCATTCTTGAAGTCAGATAGGGGTCTTCGCCGTAAGTTTCCTGTCCGCGTCCCCAACGCGGATCGCGGAAGATATTGACATTCGGCGTCCAGACCGAAAGGCTCAAAAAACGCCTGTTTTCCTGACCGTTTCGCATTGCCTCGTTGTATTTGGCGCGAAATTCGTCGGATGTTGCATTAAAAATCTTATAAACCAACGAGTCATTGAACGAAGCCGCCATCCCGATCGGCTGCGGAAAAACGGTCACATCGCTGTTATTTGCAACGCCGTGCAGAGCCTCGCTCCACCAATTGAATTTTTTGATTCCCAAACGCGAAATCGCCGGAGATTGATCGAACATCAGAGACGCTTTTTCTTCGAGCGTCAGGCGCGAAATCAAATCGTCAGTCCGTTTTTCAAAGGAAAGTTTCGGATTCTGATAAGGCAATTGCGCCGTTGCGGTGGAAAATAAAAGCAATCCAAGAAAAAAAACTAGAAATTTATTTAAGAAGTTTATTTCCATTAATTTACAGAATTTTTAAGTAATATGTGCTCCTTGAGCTTCAACATACACGGCATAAAGCGATTGGCTGGCGGTCATAAAAAGACGATTTCGTTTTACGTCGCCGAAACAAAGATTGGAACATATCTCGGGCAGCAGAATCTGACCGATGCGTTGACCGTCGGGGGCAAAAATATGAACGCCGTCGAATCCTTCGCCCGCCCAACCTGCCGCCGCCCAAATATTGCCGTCCGTATCGGCACGAATCCCGTCTGCCCCGCCGACCAATTCGCCGTCTTTGGTTTTCAGTTTCATATTGGCAAATTCACGCCCGTTTTGCAGTTTCTTGCCGTCAACTACATCCCAAACTTTTATGTTGGCAACCTCTGCTCCTGTGTCAGAGACATAAAGTTTTTTATAATCCGGCGAAAAACAGATTCCGTTCGGCTTTGTAATTTCGCTGCTGACCATTTCTAATTTGGCAGTTTTGGCATCGAGCCGATAAATCGCTTCTTTTATCAAAAGTTCGCCTTTGTTTCCTTCATAATTCACCATCGAGCCGTAACCCGGATCG
>DAITPE010000801.1:0-2015 GCA_036833775.1 Pyrinomonadaceae bacterium
ACGTATTCGTCAATAAAATAAACAAAAAAAGAATCGAAGCAGCACGTTTCATAATGTCTGGAATATTAACCCAATTCAGCTCAAAAACGAATTTAAGGCAGAAGCCCGCGCGTAAGCAAGGGCGGAAATTCAGCCGACTACGACAAATGCGGCTTTGCGGGAAAAGAAATCTATGATTCTGACAATTAACTGAAATGTTAAAATATTTGAATATGTCTGAGCATTTATCTTTAAAGGGAAAAAGTTGGGAGCTGAAAATGGAAGGCGAATCAAGTTGGCTGAAGCTCTATCTTTCAAACAACGATGAGCAAATCTTTCTCGGTGCGGCAACTCAAAAATATGTTATTGAAAAACTCTTAAACTGCTTGGAAAGTTCAAATCACAAATCTGCCGGAAAAATAAACGGCGTCGAAGTATTTTGGGTGATGTCTTTATCCGAAAAACATTTCGTTCTGTATTGCGCCAAATCCGATAATTCTTTCAATTTTTATTGGCAAAATTCACGCAAAGAAAGCTTTAAAGTAGCCGCTGAAACGAGTTTAACTTTTGATGAAGCTAAAACTTGGGCAGAAAAACTTAGATTTATATAAAAACCATACAAAGCAAAAAAGAATTGGAGCGCAGGCATCCCTGCCTGCCGTGAGTGTTCGAGCGCAACGGGCAAGAATGCTCACTTTCGTTAGTTAATTTAAAGTTTGAATCGCTACACGCAACGCCGTTCTTCGCAAAGCCTTGAACGGCTTGCAGGCAGGGATGCCTGCGCTCCAATTTTGTTCTGCAATCCGCCTCACAAAACATTTAACTTTAAAAAACTTCCCCTTTTTGCTTAAATATCGACACATTTTTCTTAAGAATAGACATATTTTTCTTAAAAATGAATACAAATTACTTAAGAATAGACGTATGTTAAATAATAATTGACATAGATTACTTAAGAATGAATACAATTTTCTTAAAAATGAGTATATAATTCTTAAGAATGAACACCTGTTTCTTAAGAATGAATGCATTTTTCTTAAAGATAGACACTTATTTCTTAAGAATAGACACCTGCCGCATAATATTAGACAGGTTTTTGATAAAAATTAAGAGGTAATTTATGTTGAAACTGAATTTGCAGAGAGTTTTTGCGCTGCGCGGAATCGATAAACCGTTTAGATTGATGACGCAGGCGGGCATTTCGCGCACGACGGCTTACAATCTTTTAAATAATCTGGTCGAGTCGATAAATTCGGCGCACCTCGAAAAACTGTGCGAAATGCTCAATTGCGAACCGAACGACTTTTACGAATGGAAGCCGTCAAAAGATACGCAAAACGCCGCAACGCATCCGCTCAGAAACCTCAAACGCGAAGCGAACGTCGAAAGCATCAAGCAAATTTTGAAGAATATTCCGCTCGATCAAATAAGTAAGCTCGATTCTATTCTCGAAGAAATGAATAAAACCGAGCCTCAGAAGGATTCTTAAACAAACTATTTGCGTTTCATATCGAGAAACTCGCGCACTTTGCCGATGAGCGTCGCGGAAACGAAAGGTTTGCTCAAAAACATCGCTTTTACGTCGCGCAATTCTTCAAAGAAACTGTGATCGTCGCTGTAGCCGGACGTGAAAAGAATCGGCAGTTCGGGATATATTTCCTTGACCTTGCGTGAAAATTCGATGCCGCTCATTTCGGGCATGATCACGTCCGTCACGACGAGTTCGATCTCGCCTTTCAGCTTTTCCACGATGTCGAGCGCGGCTTTTCCGTTCTCGGCAGAGATGACGTTGTAGCCTTCGGCTTCGAGAATCTGCCGCGTCAGTTCACGCACCATCTGTTCGTCTTCGATCACCAGAATAGTTTCGTTTCCGGTCGCACCGTGAACTTCGGTCTTATCTTTGTTTTCGGGATTTTGTTCCTTATCGACGCAGGGAAAATAAAGTTTGAATGTCGTGCCCTTGCCGAGTTCGCTTTCGACCGTGATTTCGCCGTTCGATTGTTTGACGATACCGTAAACCGTCGCAAGTCCCAAAC
>DAITPE010000802.1:0-2009 GCA_036833775.1 Pyrinomonadaceae bacterium
CGAAAATTTTATCACGCTGAAATGGCTGGATTTTCGATTCCGGCGGCGGAACATTCGACGATTACGAGTTGGGGACGCGAAAACGAAGTAGAAGCGTATCGAAATATGCTGAAAAATTTTGCGAAACCGGATTCTCTCGTCGCGGTCGTTTCCGATTCTTGGAATATTTTCGCGGCGGTCGAAAAAATCTGGGGCGAGCAATTAAAAAAAGAAGTAATTGATTCGGGCGCGACGATCGTGATTCGTCCAGATTCAGGCGAGCCTGTGGAAGTCGTTTCTAAAGTCGCGCAGCTTTTGAGCGAAAAATTCGGTTTTGACGTGAATTCGAAAGGCTACAAAGTCTTGAAAAATGTCCGCATTATTCAAGGCGACGGCGTGAATCAGGATTCGATCAAAGCGATTCTTGAAAGATTAAAATCGGAAGGTTTTTCGGCTTCAAACATCGCTTTCGGGATCGGCGGAAGTCTTTTGCAGAAAGTAAATCGCGACACTTTGAAATTTGCCTATAAATGTTCGGCAATCGTCACAAACGGCGAATTGCGCGAAGTTTATAAACAACCGATCACCGATTCAGGCAAAAATTCAAAACGCGGCAGATTGGATTTGATAAAAGACGAAAACGGCGAATTTCAAACCGTTAAAATCGAAGCGAAAGACGAAATTACTGTTGAAAATTCACAGCTTCAAACCGTTTTTGAAAACGGTAAGTTGTTAATTGACGATAATTTGGAAGCGATTCGCGCAAGAGCGAAATAGAAAAAAAGGAACGCGGATTGAGCAGATTGGGCAGATAGAAGCGGGTTCTATTTATAGAATTTATCCGTAAAATCTGCTAAATCAGTCAAATCCGCGTTCGTGATTTTCGTAAAATTGAGCGCAAAAAGTCTTACAAGGGCAATCAAACTTTGTGTTTTTTTTGACGGCAGGAAAGTTTTACAGAGATCAGACGTAATCGAACAAACTCAACTGTTTTCCGATTTCGACAAATTCCTCGATATATTCAGGTGTCCAAAGGTATTTTTGCAGATCGCAGCGACCTTGTGCGTCAAAAACAATTCCTTCATCTTCGAGCAATTTTTGCTGGACATTGTATGGAAGAATTATTTTTCCGGTTGAACATCTGCCTTGGGAATTTATCACTCGATGCCACGGAACTTCGAGGGTAAAAGCTTCGTGCATCAGGAAAACAATCGTTCGGGAAGTAAAACCCGTCCCGAGCAATTCGGCAAGCTGTCCGTATGTCATCACATTCCCTCGCGGAATCTGACGAACGATACTGTAAACTCTTTCCTGAAAAAGCGTTTCGGCGATTTTCATAGGAAAAGCAGGCACATCTTAACACAGTTTTGCCGAAATGCGTCAACTTTTTTTATTTTAGAACGCGGATTTGGCAGATTTAGCAGATAAAAACGGATTTTATTTATAAATTTCATCCGAAAAAATCTGCCAAATCCGTCCGATCCGCGTTCGATTTCTTTCACCCGAAAAGGCTCGGCTGATCGTCCGATTTTTTCTTGAAACCTTCGGGAAACCAGCGGTATTTTTCCAGATCGCATTTACCTTTTTCATTGAAAATTACGCCTTCTTCTTCCAAGATTTTTTGCTGTATGTTGTGCGGCATCAATAGTTTATCGGTCGAACATTTCCCTTGCGAATTTATCACACGTTGCCACGGAACATTTTCCGAATCTGCCGCGTGCATCACATATCCGACCGTTCGCGCCGTGTAGCCTTCGCCCAAAATTTCGGCAATTTGCCCATAAGTCATCACACGCGCAGACGGAATTTTGCGAACGATTTCATAAACTTTTTCGCGGTAGGTTTTGTCGTCAACATTCATATTTTGAATTTATCACAAAGAGTTTTTTGCCACGAACAGACACGAAAGACCCCGAATAAAAGAAGAAATTTTATCCACAGATGAACACAGATAGACACAGATAAATTTTGATTAGTAAGACAAAATTGGTGTTTGTTCGACTTTTTATTTCAAAAGCGAATTTAGTTTG
>DAITPE010000803.1:0-2001 GCA_036833775.1 Pyrinomonadaceae bacterium
ACTACTGCCGTAAATCCGCAATCTCACACATAGAAAATTTTCTAAACGGCATTATTTTTTAATGATAAACGAAGCAGTTCTCAATAAACCTTCAACTTGGTATAGACCGATTTTTCACGAATGGAAGAAAAATTGGAGCAGTTGGCTGGTCGTTTTTTCGACCGCGCTCACTTTTGTTTTTATCGGCTACCAGATTTTCGGAAGCGGTGATGAAAAACAAATCTCGTTTTTGAGCGATGCAATGCAGGCTCTTTTGAGTCTTTTCGTCGTCGTTCTAAGCTGGCGCGTGACGCGTCATCAGGCGATCGACGATGTTTCGCGCCGCGCTTGGCGGATCATTTCGGTTTCCTACACTTTATATTCATTCGGACATCTTTTGTGGTTTTATTACAGTTCGATTCTGAAGATCGAACCGTTTCCGTCTGCCGCTGATGCCGGATTTTGGGCGTTTTATCCGTTGATGCTCTGGGCTTTGCTGTCATTTCCGACGGCGCAGACGAATCGTTCCGACCGTCTGAAATTTACGATGGACGTGGCGATCGTCGCGCTCGGCGGAACATTGGCGGTTTGGCATTTCGTCATTCGCCCAACACTCGAAAAAGCTCCGCCTGATGCGTGGCTGATGACGTATCTGAATCTTTCCTACATCGTCGGCGATCTGATTCTTTTGCTCGGAATCGCCACGGTTTTGCTGCGCCGTCCGTCCGAACTGAATCGAATCGCGCTTTTGATAATCGTCGTCGGTTTGCTCAATACGACCGCCGCCGACATCGGTTTTGCTTACTTTACGCTGACCGAAACATACCACAGCGGACATTGGGTGGATAATTTTTTCATCACGGGTTTGCTGTTTTTCCTCGTCGCTTCGCATTATCAATTTCAATTTCTTTCACAGCGCGAAAACGAAGAATCTGAACAAAAAGAAGAAGAGATCGTCCGCACATTCAGTTGGCTTCCGTATCTCGGCGTTTGCACGGGATTGACCATTTTACTGCTCGAAACGCGTCCGTTTTGGGCGGAATGGCTCGGCAGTGTGATCTTTGCTTCGATCGGTTTGACGATTCTCGTAATGCTTCGACAGATTGCCGCCGTGAAGGAAAACTTACGGCTTCTGGAAGAACAAACGGCGCGGAAAAGCGAACTTCATTTTCACACTTTAATTAAGGATTCGTCCGACATTACGGGAATTTTTATGCCCGACGGCATCGTTAAATTCATCAGCCCGTCGCTCGAAACCATTCTCGGCTACAAAACCGAAAAATCGGTCGGCGCGAATTGCTTCGATTTCGTGCATCCCGAAGACGCAGAAAATTTGCGAAACGATTATCAAAAAGCCGCCGAAGATGCAAAATTCGTTTTCAGAAACGAGTTTCGTTATCGTCACCGCGACGGTTCGTGGCGTTTTTTGGAAGGAATCGGCAAGGCTTTTTACGATGCGGAAGATAATTTTCTGGGAATTTTACAAAATTCGCGCGACATTACCGACCGCAAAGTCACCGAGAATCATCTGCGGAATTTCGCCGCAAAACTCGAAAGAAGCAACCGCGAATTGCAAGATTTTGCTTACGTCGCTTCGCACGATCTGCAAGAACCGCTGCGCAAAGTTCAGGCTTTCGGCGATCGTTTGAGCCGTAAATATTCCGATTCGCTCGGCGACGAAGGCAACGATTACATTCGCAGAATGCGCGATGCCGCAGGCAGAATGCAGATTTTAATCAATGATTTGCTGACGTTTTCGCGCGTCACGACCAAAGCAAAACCGTTTCAGCCGACTGAAATGAATAAAATCGTCGCCGAAGTCGTTTCCGATCTCGAAATCCGCGTCGAGAAAACGAACGGAAAGGTCGAAGTCGGCGAACTTCCCGACATCGATGCCGATCCGGTTCAGATGCGCCAGCTTTTGCAGAATCTGATCGGAAATGCTTTAAAATTTCACAAGCCCGACGAATCGCCCGTCATCAATGTTTTCGCGCAAATTTGTCGGACGAAGCGGCGGATAAC
>DAITPE010000804.1:0-2001 GCA_036833775.1 Pyrinomonadaceae bacterium
CCGGAGACAAACCCGTCGCGGCAGATTACGACGGCGACGGCAAATCGGATGTGGCAGTATTCAGACCGAGCGACGGAACTTGGTATATTTTGCGCTCGACGAGCGGATTTCAGGCGTTGACATTCGGAGCAAGCAGTGATCTGCCGATCCAAAACGCTTTTGTGCAATGATTGAAAATTTAAGGAATATTTAAAGATTCACAAATTGAAAACAGGCAGATTTTTTGGAATTTTCCGCATCTAAATTTACGAATTTTCTTTAAGGAGAAATATGAACACATACGAACAAACATTTGGGAATAATTCGGCGGCAAATGCCTTGCCGGAACAGCGCGCAAGGTTTATCCGCAAGACTTACTTACATCTGGCGATGGCGATCTTGGCATTTATCGGGCTGGAAGCATTTTTATTCGTTTCCGGCGCGGCGGGTTCTATCCTGTCGGTAATGAGCATGGGCGGAAAGTTTTCTTGGCTGCTCGTTTTGGGCGCGTTTATGGGCGTTTCATGGCTTGCCGGAAACTGGGCAAATTCGCAAACATCGAAACCGATTCAGTATCTCGGTTTATTTACATCGGTTGCGGCTTATGCGGTAATCTTCGTGCCGCTGATCGCAATGATCGCAACTTTCAGCAATAATCCGGGCGATGTCATCATCAAAGCCGGCATCGTTTCGCTCGGACTATTTTTGGGAATTACATCCGTCGTGTTTATCACGCGTTCCGACTTTTCGTTTCTCGGACCGATCCTGGCGATCGGCGGATTCGTCGCGCTCGGTTTTATCGTCGCAAGCATTTTATTCGGGTTCAGTCTCGGAAGCTTGTTTGCGTTCGTAATGGTCGCTTTTGCAGGAACGGCGATTCTTTATGAAACCTCGAACGTGATGCATCGTTACAACACGAATCAGCACGTCGCGGCATCACTCACGCTCTTTGCTTCGATCGCGCTTCTTTTCTGGTATCTGCTCCAGATTTTCGGCGGACGCGACGATTAATCACATTTTGCAATAAAAATTACGAAAGGCGGATTATTAGTTCCGCCTTTTTTGTTTATAATCGTGAAATGTTTGAGAATGAACTGATCCAAAAGTTTGCTGATTTTCTGAACGGGATAGGGCTTAAAATCCATCCGAAAAAGCTCGACGAAAAAACTTTTCTGAAAGGAATTTTGATCGAAAACGGCGAAATATTTGTTGATGAAAATTTGCTCGATCACCCCGGCGACATTCTCCACGAAGCCGGACATATTGCCACCGCGCCCGCCGCTATTCGTCCGCAATTGAGCGATACCGTGACGGTTCCCGATTCGAATATGGACACGATGGAACTCGCGGCAATGCTCTGGTCTTACGCCGCCGCCGTTCATTTGCAGATCGATCCGCGCATCGTTTTTCACCCGCACGGCTATTACGGCAGATCGGAAAGCATTTTGTTCAATTTTTCGCTCGGAATGTTTATGTCGATCAGCATTTTGGAAGAAGCGGAAATGGCTTACGGACAAAATCTCGCAAATCAAAAAGGTTTGGAAATATTCCCGAAAATGTATAAATGGCTGCGCGATTGATGTGCAAAAAATTGATTTACAGGCGTTCTTTTTTCGTTAGAATTTATACGAATAAAAAAAATATCAACAACTATGAATCAATTTGCGCCGTGTCCGAAATGCCGGAATACTTTTGCCGAACAACTAAAATTTACTTGGTGGGGCGGACTTTTGGGTCCGAAACTCTTAACCCACGTCAAATGCCGAAATTGCGGCGCAAACTACAACGGTAAAACCGGAAAAGACAACACGACCGGAATTATTATCTATTCCGTGATCGTCGGGATTATCGTATTTTTTATTTTTCTCCTTTTCGTGGCTTTGATTGTCGGAGTTTCTTTTATGAAGTAATTTCTAAAACGGCGATTCTTCGTCTTCATCGTCGTCGAAAACGATGCGCTTTTTGATCGTCGGTTGGCGCGATTCACGCAAATCTTCCGCTTCGAGCGGTTGAAGCGCGAGA
>DAITPE010000805.1:0-1995 GCA_036833775.1 Pyrinomonadaceae bacterium
CGTTTTTCGCAAAGCCTTAAACGGCGTTGCAGGCAGAGATGCCTGCGCTCCAATTAGTTGCATCTTCGGCGAAAGACGTTTGAAAACGTCTTTGGTAAAATGATTTTGCAATGAATGGCGAAAAATATCCTTACCAAAAAGAATGGGAAAAGTATCGGCGTTTGAGAAATGCCGATTTCGGGATTTTTTTTATCGGCGGTTTGGGCATAATGATTCTTGCAGGCATTGTCGGTTTGTTTTGGGGAAAGCAAGGCTGGTTCGAGATTTTGTTATTTATTATTTGGTTTTTTTTCTGTTTGAGAGCTTTGATTAAGTTTCATAATTGGCAATGTCCGCGTTGCGGCGAAAGGTTTTTTACATATTCGTTTTTTGCAACAAGTCCGATTTTTATATCAAATTGCCGAAATTGCAATCTTCCGAAATATTCTGGTTCGACGTTTCTTAAATATTTTTGAATGTTTCAGCGATGGATAAGAATAAAACCATCAAAAAGATAAACGACGGAAAACTCTAAAAAAATATGAATGTGCAGGTTTTATTTTTCGGGGCGACTGCCGATGAGACGGGCGAAAGGGAAGTCGAATTTTCGTTTGATGAAAACGTCAGCGCGGAACGGGCGTTTGCGTTGATCGTCGAAAAATATCAGCGTTTGAAGGCGCATAAATTGCTTTTTGCCGTCAATCAGGAATATGCAAACGGTAATGAAATAATCAAAAACGGCGACGAACTCGCGGTTTTTACGGCAGTTTCGGGCGGTTGAATAGCCGCGAAAAGGCACAAAAAACACAAAAGATTTTTTTGATATTTTAGAAGTTTAAAGGTTGAAGAAAATGACTTCGGAATAACTGATAGCGAATAGCTGATAGCTGATAAGTATCGAACAAGTTAAAGATGATCTAAAACTTCTGAAATAATTGATATTTGATAATGAATAATTGATAAAGAAAAAAGATTTATCAATTTTCAATTATCCATTCTCAATTATTTCAGCGTTTATTTTTACCTTTATGTCATTTTGTCCGCTACTTAGATTTTTCGTTTTTATCTCGCATCTCTATTTTTAATCTATTATCTATTCCGAAACGTTTCGCATATTTTCAAATATTTAGATTTTAACTACATAATTTTTGAAATTTTTGCGCCTTTTTGCGGCAATTAATTTATGAATTTTTACGAAATTACGAACGAACCTTTGAACGTCGGCGAGATTGCGCGGCGCGTTGTTCCCGAAAATTGCGGCGCGATCGTTACTTTGGACGGTTTTGTGCGCCAGTTTACGAAAGGACGCGAAACGCAATATTTGGTTTACGAAGGCTATGAGCCGATGGCGTTGAAGGAAATGGAAAAGCTCGGTGCGCGTGCGAAAGAGCAGTTTGCGATCGAAAACGTCGGCATCGTGCATCGTTTGGGCAGATTGGAGATCGGCGAAACGAGCGTCGTTATCTCCGTTGCATCACCGCACCGCCGCGCCGCTTTCGAGGCTTGCGAATGGCTCATCAAAGAACTCAAAAAGACCGTCCCGATTTGGAAAAAAGAAGTTTACGCCGACGGCGAAGTCTGGATCGAAGGCGAAGCGAATCAAACTTCGTAAAATATTTCAGCGTAATCGAACGAATTAAAAGGAAGAAAAAAAGTTGAGAAAATAATGACAATTTTTAGATATAACTTTGATTTTCCTAATTTTTATCAGTGGAAAAGCGGCGTTGGGACAATGTATTTCTTTGAAAACTTCCGATTACCAAAATAAGATCGATTATGTGACGAATGATAAAAAAGGCTTTCTAAGTTAAAGAATAATTTCGTTAAATTCAAAGAAAGTATTAGATATGAAATTATCAATATTAATATCGGTTTTAAGTATTGTATTGCTGATTCCTCAACTGTTGTCCGCTCAAAAAATAGAGCCGAGCGCATTAAAGCAAGTAAGTTTCGGCGGCTGTCCTGAAAATTCTGATAAGCGTTATGATCGGAAAGAAGTTTTTGAAAACTTTATCG
>DAITPE010000806.1:0-1993 GCA_036833775.1 Pyrinomonadaceae bacterium
ATATTCAGCCGCAAGTAACAAATATTTTTCGGCTTCGGCAAGTTTGTCGAGTTTGAAATAAGCCCAGCCCAAGCTGTCCAAATAATTCGGATTTGTCGAATCAATTTGCAGTGCTTTTTTTATCAAACCGAGAGCTTCATCTAATTTTACGTTTCTTTCGACGAGAAAATAACCTAGATTATTCAATGCATTCGGATTATCCGGCGATGCTTTCAACAACTGCCGCAAAGTTTCTTCCGCCGCATCATATTCGCCTGCCATCTGCTGTGCGCTCGCCAAAACGAGTTTTGCCATCAATTTTCGGTCATTTCCCTGCGCCGCAGAATATGCCTGATTCGCAGTATCGATCGCATCTTTGCCACGATTTGCCTGACTGTAAAGTGAAGAAATATAGATCAAATTTGAAAAATCATCATACATTGCGGGAACGACCAACACCGATTCGCCGCCAATCCCGATTCCGGCATTATTTGTCGGAGTTTTGATCTTCTTATTTTCAATCAATGTTTTTATCAACGTAACGCCTTCATCGACTTTGCCGTTTTCCGTTAATAATTGTGCTTCCAATCGAATAAAACCGTAATCTTCGGGAAATCGTTTGCGAACTTCACGAACTGCGGCTAAAGCTTCATTTTTTTTTCCCGACTCACGATAGAAAGAAATCATCTGCCGATCTGCAAAAAGATCGCTTTTGCCTAATAATTGTCGTGCCTTTTCGATCGCGGCTTTCGCATCGTTCGGGCGGTTCGCATTTTTGTAGGTTTGAATTATTTTTTCAAACACAACGATCGTAAAATCGCGGTCGCTGTCCGTCACAGGTTCGGAATCTTCGATTCCGCGCACGGTCAAAGCCTCTTTGTATGCTTTGACGGCATCGTCGATCCTTTTCGATTTGACGAAAATATCGCCCAAAGCAACTTGGAGATTCGCCGCCGCAAATTTATCGTTTTCCGCCAAACGCGCCGAAGAATCGCGCAAAACTTTAGCGGCATCCTCGATCTTACCGGCTTTTGTCTGAACTTCCGCTAAAAATGTTATCAACGTCAGATTTGAAGGATTCGCAAAAACTGCTTGCTGTAAAGATTCGATCGCAAGTGCCGCCGAAGCCGAATCTACAGTATTGACGACTTCTCGCAGTTTTTCGATGGCTTCGTTATTTTCGGGATCATCGGCAACTACTTGACTGAAAATTTCTAAAGCTTCCTTATTTTTCCCCGATTTCAACAATGCGCTTCCCAATTTCAGAGTCGCACTTTCAGGCATCAAATTGCCATCGCCGCCCATCACACGGCGGTAAAATTGAGTTTCGAGCGGAGTCGCCGACGCAACCCATTTTTGCAAAGCTTCGATTTGATCATTGGGCTTATCAGTCTGCGCGTAAAATTCGCTCAAAAATGCCCAGCCTTCTGCATTTCGCGGGTCGAGTTTGGTTATTTCCTTCCATTCATTGATGGCTTTTTCTGCAAAAGTTTTGTCCAAAACGCCGTCATTTAATCGGCTTTTGAAAGTGTAAAGACGGGCTAAAATGCGGTGCGCTCCAAAATTTCGCGGTTCGATCTTGACGGCAATATTCGCCAGCATTATCGCTTCTTCAATATCATTCGGCGGCGAGCTGATGGCAAGTTCGGCTAATGCCGTATAACCTTCGGCTAGTGTCGGATCGAGTTCGACGGCTTGCTGAAAAGCCAAACGCGCCAAACGCGAATTTCCTGAAATTCCGCTTTGCGAACGCAATCGGCTCGAATTCCAAATATATCTTTGTCCCTCGAGCAATTTTGCAAAAGCTTGTTCCCGCTTTTCACGCGAAACTCCCGTCTGCTTTGAAGACTCTAAATTTTGACCAAGAATTGACGAAAGTCTCGGCGTCGGAGAAACCGTTGGTTGCGGCGGCGAAGTTTGTCCGATGACACAAATATTTGCGGCAACAGTCAATGAAAAAATTAATGCAAACTTTCCAATTCTCATAAATTCTAAATATTTTCCAAATTTGTAA
>DAITPE010000807.1:0-1976 GCA_036833775.1 Pyrinomonadaceae bacterium
CAGTTTGAAAACGAATTCAAAGGTCACGCCGAACATCTTTTGAATTTGAAAAAAATCGCTCTCGAACACGGAATCGATACACCGATCTATACGCGAACTGCGTGGCATTCGATGGCTTCGCCGCTTCCTTTGGGCGAAATTATTCCGCTTTTCGGCGTTTACGCGGAAGGTTTTTGGGATCGTGAATTAACGCCGATGCCAGGAAAATATGGCGACGGATTTTTGTTCAGAACAGCGCGAATCGACGCTTCGATTGCGACCGACCAGCTTGGAAACGGACAACGCAAAGACTCCGAAGACGTTAATAAATATCCATATTTTTGTTGCGAAATCGGCGGCGGAATGATTACGAGTTATCATCGCCGAATTCGTGTCAATCCGAAAGACATCGAATCGACTGCATTAGTTAAAATCGGTTCCGGCAACAACTTGCAAGGATTTTATATGTATCACGGCGGCACGAATCCGGCGGGAAAATTGACGACTTTGCAGGAATCTCAAGCGACAAATTATTGGAACGACGTTCCCGTTAAATCTTACGAATTTCAAGCTCCGCTCGGCGAATTCGGGCAAATTGCCCCCCATTATCATTCCTTAAGATTGCAGCATCTTTTTTTCCGTGATTTCGGCGAAAACTTGGCAAATATGACAACATATTTACCCAAAAAGGAGCCGATAAATTCAAAAGATTCCGAAACTTTGCGATGGTCTGTGCGAACTGACGGCGAGAGCGGTTTTGTCTTTGTAAACAATTATCAGAGGTTGCAGAAAATGTCTGCGAAAACCGATGTTCAATTTCAAATTAAACTTAAAAACGAAACGCTAAATTTTCCGAATAAGTCGATTACAGTTGCCGAAGACGCAATTTTCTTTTTGCCGTTTAATCTGCAAATCGCCGATGCAAAATTGATTTACGCAACCGCGCAGCCAATCTGCAAACTCGAAGAGAAAGGTGAAATCTATTTATTTTTCAAAGAAATCGAAGGAATTTCCGCCGAATTTCAGTTTGACGGAAAAACCAAATTTGTCGGCAAAAAAGATGGCGTAAACCGTTATCAAACGGGTTCGGGAAAATTTATAAATATCGTTTCATTTTCACCGAAAGAAGCCTTAAAAGTTTGGAAATCCGAATTTCAAAATCGTGAAAGAATTTTCTTGGCTAATGACGGTTTAGTAGTTGAGAATAATAAAATTAAACGTTTTTCTGCTGATTCAAACGAACTTTCGTTCAGCGTTTTTCCAGCAATAAAATTGCCAAAACATAAATCGAAATCAGACGGGATTTTTCAAAAATTCGAGATCATTCAAAAGCCATCTTTTTACAAAGTAAAAATTGGAAGTATTCACGATGATATGCGTGTTCGTGAAATCAAAATGGGCAACAAAGGCGTTGCCGAAGCTCCAACGGATGAAGATTTCAAATATTCGGGCGATTGGAAAATAAGTTTTCCGAAGGAATATCAAAAGAAAAGTCTTTTGATACGGATCAAATATCTCGGAGATGCCGCGCGAATCTATCTCGGAGATAAACTTTTAACCGATAACTTTTACAATGGAAATGCCTTTGAAGTCGGTATAAACCGTTTTGCTCCCGAGGTTTACGAAAAAGATTTGATCTTGAAAATCTTACCGCTGCAAAAAAATGCTCCGATATATCTGGCAGATGAAGCTAAACCCGATTTTAAAGACGAAAACAATATTTGCAGGATTATAAGCGTGGAATTAATTGAAATCCATTCAGTTGAATTATGAGAAAATTTGTTCAAATTTCAGTTTTCATTTTGCTGTTATTTATAGCTTCATTAGCTCAAATTACGCAGCGGAATCTTCTTTCAAATAAATTTTCGCCGGATTTCGTTAAATCTAATTTGATCAAACAAATTGATTGGAAGCCTTTTCCGAAAACTGCGGAAGAATGGGTAAAATCTTTACCCGAAAATCTGCGGCAAAACATCATCAAAAAAGCCGAAGAAACC
>DAITPE010000808.1:0-1973 GCA_036833775.1 Pyrinomonadaceae bacterium
TTTAACGAGTTTTCGATGTCCTTGAAATAAAGTTTTCCACAATGTTTTCCACAGGACTACCGTAAAATAAGGGCTATACTTAAAGTATTTTCTACTTGACATCGAAAAAAACGGGTGTAAAATCCATCTACAAGTCAAAAATGCCACGGTATTTTGACCGGCTCAGGGATAGGCAAACGGAGCGGTGACGCACCGATTTGAGAATAACAAAAGACGGAAAATTGTTATTATTTACGCCCTGAATCGAAGCCGAAAGGCTTAGCTCAAGAAAGAGTTGAAAAACTATTTCGAGGTTTTTCGGATAAAAACGAAAAACACTTTTCGGCAAGGAACCACTGAAAAGCAGAGCAAAAGCCGCTCATTGTAAAATGAGCCTCGTTGACGCGAACGTAACCGTCGGTGGAGGAAAAGCCACCACAAAAAAAACCTAACGGCACAGTAATTCGAGAGAAATACAAACGATTTGTGAAAACAAAAAGTGTGCTGACCGGAAATGAGTTCACCGCGACTCGTTTCGGGATACAAAAAAATCAGGCGATAAGTAAAGTGTACATTTGAAAATCGCCAACCTTAAAAACTTGAACGCTTCGGCATTCAAAAATTTAAGGCAAAATTGAGAGCCGTTTTCGAGAAATCGGAAACGGCTTTCAGTTTTTCTAACTTTTTTTTATTCATACCGCAATGCATCGATCGGATTCAAACGCGCGGCTTTCCACGCCGGAAGCAGACCGAAAACTACGCCCAGACCGACCGAAACTCCGAAACCGACGATCGGTGACCAAAGCGGAATGTATGTCGGCAAGATCATTTGAATCAAAAGCGAAAGTCCGACGCCGATGATTATCCCCAAAATTCCGCCCAAACCTGTGAGCGTTGCGGCTTCGATCAAAAATTGCGAAATGATGTCTATTTTTCGCGCACCGATCGCTTTGCGGATGCCGATCTCTTTTGTTCGTTCGGTCACGGAAACGAGCATAATATTCATCACGCCGATGCCGCCGATGAGCAATCCGACGCTGGAAATTGCGATCATTAGAATAAAAACTCCGCCCGTAATTGCGCCGAATTGTTTGATGATTTGATCGGAAGTCTGCAATCCGAAATTGTCCGGTTTATCGAACGGAACATTTCTCTGCCGACGCAAAATCAAGCGAACTTCTTCGACCGCATCATTCATTTTTCCGGGTTTTGCGGTAATTATCAGAAAGCAATCTTCGTTAGCCGGATATTGCTGTTTGATAGTTTTGAAAGGCAGATAAACGGCTTTGTTTTCATTATTCGGGTCTTCCGAACCGATCAGGAAAAGTTCTCTTTCCTTTAGAACGCCGACAATCTTATAATTTCGTCCTTCGATCTGGATGTCTTGCCCCAAAGCGTTTGAATAAGGAAACAAAGTGTTCGCAACGTCAATTCCGATCACGGCAACTTTTCCCCGGCTCGCTTCTTCGTCGGGAGTAAAAAAACGTCCTTCGGCAAGCGATGTCACGCCCATTTTGAAATAATCCGATGAGCCGCCCTGAACCGTTGCGTTCGTCATTTCAATTTCTTTGTTGCGAACATTTACGCGCTCGGAAAAAGGTCCGCTCGTGAAATCTACGGGTGACATAAAAGGCGAAATGAATTCGCAGTTGGCGCATTCGGCGCGAATTGCATCAGCATCTTCTTCCTTCAAAGGTTTGCGTGTGCGTTCTTCCATCGAAGGATTAAAATTGAATCCCGGATCGAATTTAAAGGCGTAGATCGTATTCGTGCCGAAAGATTCGATCTCTTTTGAAACGCGCGAATCGATGCCAGAAACGAAAGCCGCGATGACGATAACGGTTGTCGTTCCGATGACGACACCGAGAATCGTCAAAAACGAACGCAGTTTGTTCGAGCGTAAAGTATCCAACGCCATCAAAACATTTTCGTAAAACTTTGAATGAAGAAAACTCATAATTAATCAGCTCTCAAAGCCTCGATCGGGTCTAATT
>DAITPE010000809.1:0-1964 GCA_036833775.1 Pyrinomonadaceae bacterium
GCTATTAATTTTCAAAATTTTCTAATTAAAATCACACCAGCCGTAATTAAGACCGCGCCGAGGACGCGCCATAAATTTATCGGTTTTTCGGGAACGCCGAGCCAGCCGAAATGGTCGATTATTAATGTTACGAGCATTTGTCCGCTGATCGCCAAGCCGAACGACAGCGCAACGCCGATGCGCGGCACGATCAGAGCCATTACGGAAACGAAAAACGCGCCCAAGAATCCGCCGATCCAAGCAACGAGCGGTGCATCTTTCGCATTTACCATATTTCCGAGCGGAACGCCCGTCAAAACCATATAAACAAAGAGCGCGACAGTTCCGACCGCAAATGAAATAAACGCCGCCGTGATCGGATTTTGCGTAAATGCGGCAAGCTTTCCGTTGACGGTCGCCTGCGTCGGCATCGCCATTCCTGCAAGAATCGCGAGAATGATAAAAAAATAATTGCTGAAAAATGAACTCATTATTAACACTTGGTAAATTTTATAAAAATTATATCAAAACCGATTTCATTAAATGAAAACTCTGTTACGAAAGGGTAAAATCAAGATTTGCTTGAGCAAATTAGAGTTTTATGAACCCTAAACTCTAATTAGTGAAAGCAAATCTTTCATCAGCCAAAGCAAAACTCTAATTTGCTCAAGCAAAACTCTAATTTGCTCAAGCAAATCTCTAATCAGTCAAAGCAAAACCTTGATTTGAAAGACCGAATTTAACTGAACTGAAATTAAAAAGTCGTTTAATATTCCGTTTTATCCGTTTTATTTGCCCAGTTTTCAAAAACCTTTAAGCCTTCGTCGCGCAGGAAATTGACGGTTTTGATGTGTCTTTCTTCGGTCGGGAGTTCGATCTCTTCGTAGATAAATTGATCGTCGAATTCGATCTTTGCCGCATCCGATTTGTTGCAAGCGTAAAAAATCTGTTTCGGTCGCGCCCAATATATCGCGCCCAGACACATCGGGCAAGGTTCGCAACTTGTATAAATTATGCAGTCATCAAGCTGAAACGTCTGCAAATTTTGACACGCGTTGCGAATCGCGACGACTTCGGCGTGCGCGGTCGGATCGTTTGTCGAAGTCACTTTGTTGTTGCCTTCGCCGACGATCTCGCCGTTTTTCACGATCACGCAGCCGAAAGGTCCGCCGTCGCCTTTATCGATTCCTGTCTGCGCCAATTCGATCGCGCGGCGCATAAATATTTCGTCTTGTTCGGTCATTAAAAATCTTAGTTATTGTTTCGGTTTTACTTTTATTTCAAAAAGTTTTTTCCAATTTTTTCCGGTCACGAAAATGCGGTCGCCGGCTTCGTCGTAAGCGATTCCGTTCAGCGTGTTTTCCTCGCCTCGGTCAACATCTTCGGGCGAAATACTGCCGAGATCGAGCCAGCCGACAAGCTTTCCAGTGTTCGGATCGATGCGCGCAATGTAGTTTTCTTTGCCGAGAATGGCAGGTTCTTCCGAATGCCAGACGTTTGCCCAGATTTCGCCTTTGATATATTCGAGTTCGTTGATCTGCATCAGCGGTTTTCCGTCTTCACGAAAAACGGGCAAAGTGCGAACCGTCTGCATCGTTTCTGGATCGACAAAACGAATGACGTGCGTTTTGTCTGTCATAATCAGATTTTTTCCGTCGGTCGTCATTCCCCAACCTTCGCCTTGGTATCGAAGTTCTTTGATGAGCTTGAAATCCTTTGCATCGAACACGCGGCACAATCCTTCCTGCCACGTCAATTGATAAATCTTGTCGCCCCACAAAACGATTCCTTCGCCGAAACTTTCCTTCGGCAGATCGACTTTCTGCACGACCTTTCCGGTTTCAATCTCGACTTTCCGCAAACTCGATTTTCCCGTTTCGCCGGTGCTTTCATACAAAAATCCGTCGTGATAAAAAAGTCCTTCGGTGAAAGCGGTCGGATCGTGTTTATAGGTTTTGACGATCTCATAAGTGTAAACCGGAACG
>DAITPE010000810.1:0-1953 GCA_036833775.1 Pyrinomonadaceae bacterium
CAAAACGATGAATCCGGCGCAGATCGAGGAAGCCGTCTGGCGCAAAGCTTCGGAAGATTACGCGGCGAAGGAGCAATTAGCGGGCGCGGAATCGCTTCGGGCTTACGAACGCTACATTATGCTCAACATCATCGATACGCAGTGGAAAGATCACTTGCTTTCGATCGACCATTTGAAACAGGGCATCGGGCTTGTCGGTTACGGTCAGAAAGACCCGCTCGTCGAATATAAAAAGCAGTCGTTCGATATGTTTCAGGATATGCTCGACCGCATCGATACGAACACGACGCGCGCGCTTTTCAATCTCGAAATTATCGTGAAGGACGAACAGGAAGAAATGGAACGTCTCGAACGTCTCGAACGTCAACGCGCTCGCCGTCAAGCGGCGGGAATGGCATTCACGGGCGCGATGGCAACGGCAACTTCCGCAGGCGAAGAAGCCGCGCGGCACACGCCGTTCAAACGCGATCAGCCGAAGGTCAAACCGAACGACCCGTGCTATTGCGGCAGCGGCAAGAAATTCAAAAAATGCCACGGCGCAGGGTTGTAATTCAATTACGAATTACGAATTAACAATTACGAAAGTAAAACGAACAAAGGCGAAAGTTGAAAAACTCTCGCCTTTTTCGATGGTAAAACAAACTTCAGTTTGTTCAGCTTTCAGACAAAAATAAAAGTCATAAGTCTGAAGTCGTAAGTCGTAAGTCATAAGATTTATTCCTGACTCAGGACTCAAGACTTCAGACTTACGACTTTTTCCCTCTCGCGCATCTGAAATTCAGCCTACGAATGATCGTGAATCATTCGCCAGCCGTCTTTGGTTTTTGCCCAGACGGTCGTGTACCAGCCGGTTTGATCGGGTTTGTCACCGCCCGACAAGATGAATTTTCCGGTCACGAGCGCGTTTTTTTTGCCGAGCATCCGCACGACGACGTTTTCAAAGCGTAAGTTTTGCAAAGGCTTTCCGGTTTTCCAGAAACCGTTTTTCATCGTTTCCTCGATCGCCTCGACACCGCCTGCCGGTCCGGTCGTTCGCATTTCGGTCGCTTCCTTGGTATAAGCCGCCAGATAAATGCTGAGGTCGGCTTTGTTCCAGCCGTCGGCGGTCGATTGCAGCACCGCACGAATCGCTTTTTCGTCCTTGCTTTGCGCGAAAGCCGAAGCGGAAACGGCGCAAATTATCAACAATAAAAATATAATTTTTTTCATAATTCTCCTTTTCGTAAATTTTCAAAACTTACGCGCCGCCGCTGCAAAAGGTTTCGTTTTGAAAAGGCGGAAGTTTTGCAAAAAAATCTTGCTTTTACCGAACTATTTCGTGTAACATTCTCGACATCATATTTCATATATCACGCCATTATCACCTGAAATAATGGACTTTGTTCGCAAGGTAAATTTTATATCTTAAAGGAGTTCATACACGTTATGAGCGAAAATCGAGTATCTTTTACAATCACCGAAGCAGACATCTCCGACATTCTTGCCGCGATAAAGACGCTTCAAACCAAACTTTTACCGTATCTGATCGCCCTTGCCGCAGATGACAAACGAGCCATTCCGAAGGTCGGGGACAAAGCCATACCTTTTATGTTGAAAGGCTTGGAATTTATGGTGAGCCATCCCGAATTTGTTCCCGCATATCTCGATGTCGGGGAAATTAAAAAAGACTATGACGCGTTCAGTTTAGTCAACAGTTTCTTGCGGCAGATCGCGCCGACCGTTTCAAATATGGAAGATACGGCTTTTTTATGCGCCGCCGAAGCGTATCAGGGCGTGTTGACCTATTACAACAACGTCAAACAAGCCGCAAAAACGAATGTGCCGAACGCTAAAGCAGTTTACGAGGAACTTCGCAACTATTTCGACGATCAGCAAGTGAAACCGTTGAAACCGGAAAAGCCGAAGGAATAAGGCTTAAAAAAGAAAGCCGAAGCCTAAAAAAGAAAGCCTCAG
>DAITPE010000811.1:0-1952 GCA_036833775.1 Pyrinomonadaceae bacterium
GGTCCGAAAAGCATTATGGTTCCGGCATTTATAAGTAGAAGAAGCGATTTGGAAAAAAGGGAAACTATTAATAATCCTGCCGATGTTACGAATGTCAGTTTGAGTCAGACAGAAATTACGGCGAATTGTGTTTCAAATTCATCCGTTTGCGCCGACAGCAAACGAACACTCGAAATTTCGACGACCGCCGTCGATCCCGAAGATGATGTTTTAATTTACAGTTACACGGTTTCCGGCGGGAAAATTATCGGTCAAGGTGCAAAGGTGGTGTGGGATTTATCAGGCGTAAAACCGGGAATTTATACGATCGTCGTCGGAGTTGATGACGGCTGCGGAGTTTGCGGAAAAACTATTACACAAGAAATTAAAGTTATCGAATGTCCGAATTGCAACTAGGAAAATTGGAAAGCACACACGGCATCGCGCCCGCGTTTTTGCAGCGTGCGGTGATCGTCGCGGTTTTGTCGTTTTTGTTTTTTATGGCGATGATGCTCGGGTTTTATATTCGCCAGAATATCGGCTATTTTCTGCTCGCGTCGGCATTTTTGCTGGTTTATGTGCTGACGATGTTCGGTTGGCTGATGATGCGGAAATACAACGTAAAAATCTACGAAAACGGCATCACTTACAAAAAATTCAAAGCCTTTTGGAGCGAGATCGAAAACGTCGAAACGAAGACTTCGGGCAGTAAAATAAACCTCGAAATCCGCAAAAAAGGCGGCGAGACAATGAACTTAAGCGAAGCCATCGACGGCATTCAGCACATTATCAAACGTGTGAACGAAAGGGTGAAATAGTTAATTTGCCCGCGAAATACGCGAAAATAAAACTGATTTTTTAATAGTTCTTTTTTTCGCGCACTTTCGCGTATTTCGCGGGCAAATTTCCTAAACCTCAATTCAATCTAAAAATTTCCGCCATTCATCGCTTTCGGCGATTTGTTTTATCATCAAATTTCTTTCGGTAAGAAGATTTCTCATATAACTTTCCAAAAACAAAACGTCGGCGATATTTCCCAAAAATGCGAGCGGCGAAGTGTAATCGAAAATGTCCTTCATCAAAACTTTGCCGTCTTTTTCCGTGAAAAAATGATCGTGTTTGAATGATTTGAATGCGCCCATCAGCATTTCGTCGCGGAAATGCTGCGGTCGGTCAAAAGCCGTGATCTTTGAAGTAAGTTTTTGTCTGAAACCGAAATGCGTCGCTTGCCAAGTAACGGTTTCGTCAAAGTTTATCAAGCCTTTCGTCACGCCGCCGATCGCTTTTTCATTCGTTTGCGACATCGTTTCTTCGTGCAGATCGATGCACCGCGCAAGGTCGAAAACTCTTTCGATCGGTGCGTTTACAATAATTTCTATTTCGATTTTCGGCATAATTTCTTATTGATTGAAATATTGATACAATTGGCGCAGTTTAACAAATTTATGCCGCAAACTCCGCATATCGAAAAACATTTTACTTCGGGCGAGATCGTGCGCGACATCGTGATCGGAATGTCTGACGGTTTGACCGTTCCGTTTGCGCTCGCCGCCGGACTTTCGGGCGCGATAACTTCGACTTCGATCATCGTCACGGCAGGTTTGGCGGAAATCGTCGCCGGTTCGATCGCAATGGGTTTGGGCGGTTATCTCGCGGGAAAATCTGATGTCGAGCATTACGACAGTGAATACAAACGCGAAATTTACGAGATCGACAAAATGCTCGACCATGAAAAGGACGAAGTTTTCGAGATTTTGGAAAATTACGGCTTGACGCAGACAGAAGCCGCGCCGATCGTCGAATCGCTCGCCAAACGTCCGAAAGATTTCGCCGATTTTATGATGCGTTTTGAACTCGGACTGGAAAAACCGAATCCGAAACGCGCTTTGCAAAGCGGCGTAACCATCGGCGGCGCGTATGCTTTCGGCGGAATGATCCCGCTTTTGCCGTATATTTTGTTCGGCGAAGCGCAC
>DAITPE010000812.1:0-1943 GCA_036833775.1 Pyrinomonadaceae bacterium
AGCGAATCAAGGCAGATGAATTTTATAAAAATCTCCTTTAAATCCGCCTGATTCGCCAAATCCGCGTTCAAAATAAAGATTTTTATCTGATTTTTAACAGATTCTGAGAAATGGTAAAATTCAAGTAATGTTGGAAAAAGAATTGGAAACCGCCATCGAGCTTGCGCGGAAAGCAGGCGATTTGATCTTGGATTTTTACGAAAACGGATTTGTCATCGAAGAAAAATTCTCAAGCGACAATTTCAGCGAACCCGTCACCGAAGCCGACCGCAAATCGAGCGAATTGATCGTTTCACATTTGCGCGATGCGTTTCCTTTTGACGGAATTTTGTCGGAAGAAGAGATCGACACGGACGAAAGATTATTTAAAAAACGCGTTTGGATGATCGATCCGATCGACGGCACGAAAGGATTTGTCGAGAAAAAAGGCGATTTTGCCGTGCAAATCGGTTTGGCAGAAGATGGCGAAGCGATTCTCGGCGTTGTTTTTCAGCCGATCAACGACAAACTTTATTACGCTTCAAAAGGCGAAGGCGCATTTCTCGTCGAAAACGGCGGCGAACCGCAACAATTAAAGGTTTCTGATAAAACCGATTTTTCCGAAATGACTTTAGCCGTCAGCCGTTCGCACCGCAGTCCGCGAATGACGAAACTCGTCGATCATTTCGGCTTCAAAGATGAATATCAACACGGTTCGGTCGGTTTGAAGGTCGGAATTATCGCGCGTCAGGAAGCCGATCTGTATATTCATCTTTCACCGCGCACAAAGTTTTGGGATACTTGTGCGCCGCAGATAATCATTGAAGAAGCAGGCGGAAAATTGACTGATCTTTTCGGCGAAAAAATAGTTTATCAATTCAAAGACGTGCAGAATCACAACGGAATCATCACATCAAACGGCGCATCGCACGAGAAAGCTGTCGCAACTTTAAAACCTTTGCTCAACAATTTCGGCAGACTTCGCGTAATACCGAAAAAAGCATAAAATATTGCCCACGAAAAACACGAAAAACACGAAAAAAGAAAAAACCTGAATATTTCTTTGAACTGTTTTCAAGTTAATTTCACTTTGCTTTTCTTTCGTGTCTTTTCGCGTATTTCGCGGGCAAACTTCTTAAACGTTCGGCACGATTTCAGTATCAACTTCGGGTTCGGATTTGTTTTTCTTGTTGCGTTTATGTTTGCGCCAGAGCGAATAGCCTTCTTTTGAAAGGCTCAAAACTGATTTACGATTGTCAAAGATGAGTTTCAGCCACGCGGCTTTGCTCATTTGCGGAAAATAGATTCCGCGAAAGAAAAGTCTGGCGACGAGATGCGAGATGCGCACGTCGATCGGCGTGTCTTTGATCGAATTGATCGCTTCCCAATTTCTTTCGGGCGAATACGAACGCGACCAAGCGTTGAAAGTTTCCGCTTTTGCTTCTTCGATAGACATTTTCAAAGGATTATGCGCCATCACGAACGGCGCGAACTCCAACCAATGTTTCGGGCGGTGCAATCTTCCCGCTTTTTCCAGACGTTCGTAAAGCGGCGTTGACGGAAACGGCGTTAGTTGCCCGAAAACCGGAAGTCCGGGCGACCAGCTTTCGATCTCGTCAACGGTTCGGTCGGAAACGCCAACTGTGTCGTTGTCCATTCCGAAAATGAATGAAGTGATCGCAAAAATATTGCGGCGTTTCAACCCTTCGAGAACGTCCTTGTAATTTGCGGGTTTTGAAAAAGTTTTGTTCACGTCCGCCATATTTGCCGGATCGATCGATTCCATTCCGATAAAAATCCACTTGCCGCCCGCGTCGGCAATCAGATCGACGAGTTCTTCGTCAGCCAACAGATTTGCGCTGATCTGCGCGACCCAAGGAAGTTGTGCGCCAGCCGCGATAATATCTCTTAATAAAGACTTCAAACGCTTTTTGTTAATGGCGAGATTGTCGTCGATAAAGAAA
>DAITPE010000813.1:0-1940 GCA_036833775.1 Pyrinomonadaceae bacterium
CGAAAATCGTCGAACTCAGATATTTCGGCGGACTTTCGATCGAAGAAACGGCGGAAGTCTTAAACACGAGCGTCGCCTCCGTCAACCGCCAATGGAGGATGGCAAAAGCTTGGCTTTACGGGCAGATTGCAAACGATTAGTTTCAAGTTTCAGGTTTCAGGTTTCAAGAAATAAACGAAATAACCTGAAACTTGAAACTTGAAACTTGAAACTTTTTCTAAACTCTTTTCACGATAACCAGAGTTATATCATCGTTTGCAGGCGCAGTTTGCGTAAATGCGGAAAGTGCGGATTCAACCTTGTCACGAATTCCGGCGGCTGATGCACCTAAATTTCGGCGGAAAACTTCGGTCAATCTGTCCATTCCGAATTCTTCTTCACGGATGTTGTTCGCTTCGGAAACGCCGTCGGAATAAACGATCAGCGCATCGCCCGAATTCAAATTCGTTGTCGAAACTTCGTAATCAGCCATCGGCAAAAGTCCGAGCGGCAAACCGCCCGAAGTCAATTGCGTGATCGTTCCGTCTGTCCGCCCCAAAAGCGGCGGATTGTGTCCGGCATTAATATAAGTCAGATTTCCCGTCTGCGGATCGAGAACCGCCGCAAAAAGCGTGACGAAACGATTTGCAGGCGTGTTTTCGGCTAAATAAACATTGACCGATTTGATCATTTCGCCGAGCGGACGGCTTGCCGCAACCTGTGCGTGAATCGCTGCGTGAAGGCTCGACATCAAAAGCGCGGCGGCGGTTCCTTTGCCTGAAACATCGCCGAGCGCGACGAGCATTTTACCGTCCGGCAAACGAATAAAATCATAATAATCGCCGCCGATCTCGTAACACGAAAAAGAAATGCCTTGGAATTCGTAGCCTTCCATTTTCGGCGGCGCAGACGGCTGAAAACGTTGCTGAATCTCGGTCGCAAGCTCCAATTCGCGTTCCATTCGCTCGCGTTCCATTCTTTCGTCGAGCAATTTTGCGTTTTCGACACGAATCGCGGCAACCGAAGCGAGCGTCGTCAAAATATTTAAATGTTCTTCGGTAAAAGTCGCTTCGTAAGTCGGCGAATCGGCGTAAACTATGCCAAAAACGTCTCGTTCGTCAACGCTTAACGGAACAGCCAAAACTGAACGAATTCCGAGTAAAGCCATCGTTTGCGAAGCGTAGCGCGGATCGTGCTGTGCGTCCGAAGTCAAAACGGATTTACCGTTTTTCATCACTTCGTCCATCACGGTGCGGCTGATGCGGACTTCTTCGAGCTTTTCCTCTTTGCCGCGCACACGCGCCACCATAATCTTCATTCCGCCTTCCGCCGTTTCATCGCGGAGCATAATCACGGCGCGTTCGGCAGGAACTGCTTCAAAAACCAGCGACGCGACCTGATTGAGTGTGTCGTCCAAACCGCTCGAAGAAAGCAGTGCGATTCCGACCTTACTTATCAAACCGAGCAAATCGGTGCGCGAAGAATATTGCGAATCAAGAATTTCCGAAGTCGGATTTTTACGGCTCGAAAAAGCAATCGTCATCGCCGGATTCAATGCTTCGGTATTGTCGGCGATCAAAGTCGCGTTTTTTGTTTGATTAAGGCGCGGATCGTCAAATAAAATCGTCGTTTCGCCGATCTGAATTTCGCCGCCCGCGATGAGCGGAATCGGCATCGAAACCAGATTTCCGTTGTAGCGCGTTCCGTTTGCCGAACCTAAATCCTGTAACCAAAAAACATCGCCTTCTTGACGAATTTCCGCATGCAGACGCGAAGCAAACGCGTCGGGAATACAAACATCGCTACGGGCTGAACGTCCGATCGTCGTGCGAAGACGATTTAAATTCACTCGGTCGATTTCGCGTCCGGCATTTTTAATAATTAATTGCGGCATAAGTTATTGTGTAATCAATTATTTAAGAATTCTTTTGCGTCCATAAACGACGACCGTTCCGCCGATC
>DAITPE010000814.1:0-1903 GCA_036833775.1 Pyrinomonadaceae bacterium
CTTTTACTTCTTGTTCTTTAATTCTGTAATCCTTGTCAACTTTTATAAAGGTTAATCGTGGAACGTAGTTATCGGTTTCGCTTGACCTAAAGAAAAATACATCACAACAAACATTTACTTTTGGATTGTCTGTTAATTTAAATCCTTTATATCTAACCCAATCTTCTTTCCGAGAAATGATTTCGCAATTATCTTTATTTTTGTTTTCGATAAGTTTGATTTCGCTAACATCATTTTTAGTTAAATCGAAATAATCGGGCGTTGGGGTGGCTCTTAATAACAATTCTCTATTACTCCTACTCATTATTTTTCTTTGCTTAAATTTAGTTAGAGAAAATGCGTTATGAAAACGCATTTTCTCTAACCTGTCTATTATTCACCAACCAGACTCGCGTGCCAGTGGTTTACGTGTCCGGTTTTTATGTTTAGTTCTTCCTTTTGGTAAGGCGCGTAGCCTTCCTTTTCGATCTTTAACGTAAACGTGCCGTTTTCGGCGGGTTTGAATGAATATTCGCCGTTTAGATTGGTGGTTTTCGATATTCCGAGTTCGACGATCGTGACGACTGCGCCTTTGATTGGTTTTTCGTCGGTTGCGTCCATTACCGTTCCTTTTAGTTGAGTGACGGTCGTGTGGGCATCGACGATCTCGCGGGCGTTGGTGTAATCGTTGTAAATGTCGGGATTCGACGTGCGGAAGTTTTTCATTAATCCGTCGATCTGATCTTTTAGAATCTCGTCGGCTTGTTTGAATAATTGGACGAGATTAGCGGTTTGGGTGCTTCGTTTGACGACAGCGGTGCGCGGATTTTGGGTTTTTGCCGTGTATTCGTTAATTGCCGTGTCCAATTCGGTAATTTTGGAATTTGTAATGCCGAAGTCTTTTAATTCAGCGGCATTTTCGACGGTGCGGGTGTGAATCAGACGGCAAGCGGTTGTCAGCGATTCGTCGCGCAGGCGTGTGAGTTTGGTGACCGGAAAATTTATTTCGGCTTTCAAGATTTGATTTTTGGTTGCCGAAGCATAGGCTTTGATGATCGCGGCAATATCGGAAGCGAATTGTGCCAGAAACTGTTTGGAATTTTCTTTATCGGCAGCGATTCCCGTTAAATTTGCTCCGACGAGTTCGTCCGTTTCGCCGATCTGCGCGATGATCGCTTTGAAAGCGGCGATTGCCGTTGCCAAAGCAGTGATCGTCGCGGTAAGCGCACTGTTTGCGTCCAGAATTTGTTCGGATGTTCGATACATCGTGAATTTTGCTTCTTGTTTTGCATTCATAGATTTATTTTTACCTCACTTTTTTGGATTGTTATTGCTGACTGACAGCTTGAAGACAGGAAAAGATATGCTGTTTTATTCGTTATTTTGAGCGACAACAGCAATATTTATGAAAATAATGACAAATGTTTAAGCGTTTACGGCGTTTGAACGACCGACAACGCTTTCCGAATGACTGACAACGCCTTTTGAATTGCCGACAATGGTCTTTGAATTACTGACAACGGCTTCTGAATTACTAACAATGGCTTCTGAACTGCCAACAATGGCTTTTGAATTGCCGACAATGGCTTCTGAATTACTGACAATGCCTTATGAGTTAGTGACAGCGGCTTCTGAATTACTGACAGCGGCTTCTGAATTGCTGACAATCTCAATTGTTTTAATGTCAACGGCGTTTGTTTTACGAGAAACTGTGTTTGTTTGATAGAAAAAGCGAAAAATTACGATGTCAAAGATCAATGTTTACGGGTAAAACTCCGAAAAATCGTCTTTGAAATCCGTTTTTGGGAGTTACCGATTTTTTGATTTGAATGAATGTAGCATTATTTTTATTTTTTAGTCAAGATTTTTTTGTTTTGATTCTATTGCGGAAGTTTCCGCCCTTGCTCACGCGCGGGCTTCTGCT
>DAITPE010000815.1:0-1898 GCA_036833775.1 Pyrinomonadaceae bacterium
GAATTATTAATAAAATCGGACTAAAAATTAGTTTTTGTATTACCGCCATGTCGATTTTGATGAATGGTGTTTTGCCTGTCTTTGCGGAAGGAAATGTGATTTCCGACCCCGAAAAATTCAGCGAATGGGAAGTTGTCGGTCCGAGCGGCGGCGACGTTCGCGTTGTGACAATCGACCCGAAAGATAAGAACAGACTCTACATCAGCACTTTGGACGGACAAGTTCACACTTCTGCCGATGGCGGAAAAACTTGGCGTTTGCTGGTCAATCTGAACAAACCGCAATTGATTCTCGATCAGCTTTTGGTTGACTCAACCGATTCAAAGATAATTTACACTTCAGGGCATCGCCACAAAGCTCCGGGCGGATTCTTTAAATCAGCCGACGGCGGCGTGACTTGGAAGGAATCGAAACAATTGAAAGATGAATCTATTCATTCGATGACGCAATCTTCAGTCGATCCGAAAATTATTCTTGTCGGCACGACAAACGGCGTTTGGCGTTCGGTAGATTCGGGCGACAATTGGGAAAAAATTTCTTCGAGCACGATGCCGATAAATGTCGATTCACTCGCGATCGATCCGCGTAGCACGAATACGATCTATGCGGGAACTTGGTGGCGCGCCTATAAAACGACCGACAGCGGAAAAAATTGGCGATTGATCAAAGACGGAATGATCGATGATTCCGACGTTTTTGCCGTCACGATCGATCCGCGCAATCCCGATCATATTATTGCTTCTGCTTGCAGCGGCATTTACGAATCGGGAAACGGCGGCGAAAAATGGGCGAAGATTCAGGGAATTCCTTCGCAATCGCGCCGCACACGCGACATTTTACAGCATCCGACAATCGCCGGAACGGTTTATGCCGCGACGACCGAAGGTTTTTGGATGACCACGAACGGCGGTAAAAACTGGATTTTAACGACGCAGAGAGATTTGGAGATCAATTCCATCGCCGTTCATCCCGAAGAACCGAATCGCGTTTTTATCGGCACTAATAACTACGGCGTAATGGTTTCAAACGACGGCGGCAAGAATTTTGTGCAGACAAATGACAATTTCACAAGCCGTTTTACTTATTCGGTCACAGCCGACCTCGACAAACCGAACCGACTTTACGCGGCGACGCATAACACGGCAACGGGCGGCGGATTCGTTTTTGTCAGCGACGACGGCGGAAAAACTTGGAAACCGACAAAAAGTTTAGACGTAAACCGAGTTTCTCCTTTTACCGTAATTCAAGACAGAGTAGATAAAAATAATCTTTATCTGGCGACAAATATCGGCATCTTCGTTTCGCTTGATCGCGGCGCAAGTTGGAAACAAATAACTGCTCCGAAAACTCCGGTTAAGAAACCCGTCAAAAAAGCACCCGTTAAAAAGACGACTGCGAAAACAACGGCTCCGGCAACTCCGCCGGCACCGAAACTAATACCGGCGTTGGCTGAAAAGGTAAAACTTTTTGCCTATACCGAAGATGGAAAAAACGGTTTCTATGCCGCGACCGACAACGGGCTTTACCGCACTTACGACATAGCGAAAGGTTGGGAAAAGATCGAACTCGGTGCCGGAATAAATTCCAATATTTTTGCCGTCACGACCAACCCCGAGCAACCGCAAACGATTTGGGTCGGAACGGCGACATCGGGCGTTTTGGTATCGCGCGATAATGGAAAAACATGGCAAAAGGTAGAAGGCATTCCGACAATAGTTCCGATTAGCTCGATCACGGTTGATCCAAAACGCTCGGATTATGTTTACGTCGGTTCTACGCAAACGCTTTATTTGTCGCGTGACGGTGGAAAAAATTGGACGCGTCGCGGCGGAAATCTGCCGCTGGGAAATTACACGAGCATTTTGATAAATCCGACCAATTCTGACGAAATTTTCGTT
>DAITPE010000816.1:0-1869 GCA_036833775.1 Pyrinomonadaceae bacterium
CGTTTGCAGTTTCCTGTGCCGCCGCTTCATTCACGTCAACGCAAACGATATGTGCGCCTTCTTTTACAAGGCGATGCGCGGTTTCTTTCCCGATTCCCGCGCCCGCGCCGATGATGACGTGAATTTGTCTGTCTAATTCTTTTTCGGGCGGCATTCTTTGAAGTTTTGCTTCTTCCAAAAGCCAATATTCGATGTCGAACGCTTCCTGCTGATCCATCGCTTCGTATTCATCGATCGCTTCCGCGCCGCGCATCACTTCGATAGCGCAATTATAAAATTCGCCCGTCACGCGCGATTCCGATTTGTTTTTGCCCCACGCAATCATTCCCAAGCCCGGAATCAAAACAACGGTCGGATTCGGGTCGCGCATTGCGGGTGAATCGGCGTGTTTACAGCGATTATAATAATCTTCGTAATCTTTGCGATATTGCACTAAACCGTCGGAAATCGCAGTTTTTAGCGATTCCAAATCGCCTGTTTCGGGATTCCAATTCACGAAAAGCGGTTTAATTTTTGTGCGTAAAAAGTGGTCGGGACACGAAGTTCCGAGTTCGGCAAGACGCGGCGCATCATTTGAATTAACGAAACGAAGCATTTTGAAATCGTCCTGAACCGTTCCGACAAATCTTCTATAAACGGAAACTTGTCCGCGAATGAACGGGATAATTTCCGTTTGCAGTTTTTGACGAGTTTCGTCCGACAAAGCGGCATATTTTTGACCGCCGAAAGTTTGTTCGCCTTTGTCGTGTTCTTCGATATACTGCGCGGCGCGGTCAATAATTTCGAGCGCGGTTTCGTAGCAAAATTTATCGTCGTTATTCCACGAACTCATTCCGTGATGCCCCAAAATAATGCCTTTTGCGTTCGGATTTTGTTTGATTAATTCTTCAATTTTCAGTCCGATGTCAAATCCCGGACGCTGCCACGGAATATAAATTACGTCGTCGCCGTAGATTTCTTTCGTCAATTTTTCTTGATTGACCGAAGCCGCAATTGCGATCACCGAATTCGGATGAAGATGGTCAACGTGTTTGTGCGGAACGAGCGTGTGAAGCGGCGTATCAATCGAGCAAGCACGCGGATTCAGATTAAAAACGGCGTGTGAATACATCGGATACATCGAATCTTCGATCGGCGTTTTCGGTCCATTTTCTTCGGCGTTTTCATAAATCGCACGCATATCGCGCACTTTGTCGAGATAAAGCGAAGCGAAACCGTCGCGTTTCGCGGTTCGCAGATCGCCGCCCGAACCTTTCAGCCATAAAACTTCGACCTCTTCATTCGTCAAAGGATCGTTTTCCATCAACTTCGACGAAGTATTTCCGCCGCCCGTATTTGTTAAGGTCAAATCATCGCCCAAACGATTTGAACGGTAAACCAGACGATCAACGCCGTCCATTCCTTCGACTTCCTCATCACGCCAAAGGTATTTTACAAATTTATATTTCGATTTTTGTTGCTGTTGTTCACTCATAATACTTGCTTTATAAAATAGATTTATCAAGCTATTCTTGGAGCAGTTGAAAATCGGCTTTGTTTTACCAATTCAATTTCAAGTTTAGAAAAAATAGTTTTGAAATTTATTCGTTTTCTGTTAAATTACTATTTCAGTAAACCGCTTAACCACGCTTGATAAATAGAAAGTAGCAGATTTTTTTTTATTTGGCTACTTTGGGCAATAATTTAATAATTGGACAAACCAATTATTCGGTCGGTAATAATTTTCTATATCATTCGCTGAAAAATTGCAAGATTCTTTGTAAATATTTTCAACATTTTTCCGTTAATATTTTTGCAGTATTCTATCAAATCGAATATTTACAGGCTGTTTCAACTAATTTGAACCGATGAAAAATAATTCTATCCGTT
>DAITPE010000817.1:0-1852 GCA_036833775.1 Pyrinomonadaceae bacterium
GAGCAATCTTTCGTAGCCTTTTTGTAAAAATTTCTGCGCGGTTTGACGAAGTTTTGACTCGTTGCGCGTAAATTTCAAGATCATCAAATTCGGATACGTCGAAGAGATCGTCTGTTCGCCGCAGCCGTAAGGTCTTTGCAGTAAACCTTGCACCGATTCGGAAACGTGCGCCATCAGATTCGGGTAAATTTTCAGCTCGGCTTTTTGCGTTTTCGTTAAAGCATTGGCGGGAAAATTCACGTCGAAATTTGTCGAATTCGTAAAAAGTTTCGTTTCGGTTTTGACGATTTCCTGACCGTTTGGGCGCACCGTGACGGGCTTTTCGATCGCGTCCGAATCTTTTGCCGCGATCGCCGTAACCTTTTGTTTTCCGGCTTTTACGATCGAAGTCGCTTTGAAACCGAAGATCGCGTTTTCCGACGCTCCCGAAGCAACTTCGATATTTTTGGTCAAACTATTTTCCGCCCTTGCTGACGCGCGGGCTTCTGTTTCAAGAAACGAAAACCAATCGGATTTCGCCATCGAAACGTCAACTTTCTGTTTCGCGTCAGTATAATTTCTAACCTGCGTCGGCAGATAAATTTCGTCGCCTTCGGTCAAAAACTTCGGCGGATCGAGATCGACGAAAAACGGCTGAAATGCCTGAATTTCCTTTTCCGCAACGCCGATCTTGCCGTTTTTGGTCGAAGCGATCGTGTAAAGTTTCCACGTCGTAATATTGTCGGCGAGCTTGAATTTCACTTGCGCCTTGCCGTTTTTATCGGTGACAACTTCCGGCGACCAAAGCAAAGTTTCAGGAAAATATTCACGAAGGCGCGGCGTTGAATTCGGCGAATTTGTCAATTCATCGTCTTCGGACGAGCCTGACTTTGTAATTACTTTAACGCCGGGAGCCTGTTTTAGTAATAAAGAAAACTGCGTTCCTTTCGGCAATGCTTCAACTTGTTGGCTTGTAATATTTGTTGCAACTTGCGTTTCCGTCGTATTAAGTGTCGCCGAAGTATCACCCGAAATCGTAACGACTTCGCTGATACTTCCGGCTTCGAGCGTTGCATTTATTTCAAGAATATTTTGTGCTTTGACTTCGAGATTTTCGATAACCGCCGATTTAAATCCGCTGGAATCGATTCTCACGCGATAAGTTCCGGCGGGAAGATTTGCGACAAGGAATTTTCCGTTTTCGTCGGTCGTCGCCGAATGTATTTTCGTTTCGTCGGCTTGCTTCGTCACCGTCACGGTTGCGCCCGCAACAACTGCGCCGCTTGTATCCGAAACAGTTCCGCGGATCGCACCTTGTTCGCCTGCGAATGCAACGCTTTTTACTTCCGTCTTATTGAAATTCGTATCTTTCGATTGTTCGGAAACTGTTCCCGAAAATCTTGCTAAAATTGCATCATCGTTCGAAAAAATGCCGTCTGCACCTTTTGTGTGAATGAAAATATTTATCACTTCTTCGGTCACGGGCGTGATCTTTTCCTTGCCGTTTTCGATCACGGTTTTATCCGAATAACGCGAAAAACGATTCAAGGAAAGATAAATATTTCGGTCGTAACCGTCTTTGATACTTTCGAGCGGCAAATCGTTTTCCTTCAGCAATTTCTGAAATTCTTCCGCAGTTTGCGGAAATTTGATTTTGCCGCTGTTGACCGTTTGACCGAGAATCTGCACGATCTTTTGTTCGGTTTTGTAGAAATAATTTTGCGAAGTTTTCCAAACGTCGAAATCGTCCGGGTTCCAATATGTCGGCTCGTAAATTCCGTTTGCACCGTAGCTGAAAAACCGAATCACGTAATTTGCGCCCGAAATCTCGAAATAAATTTTATAATCACGATTCCAGCGGTCTTTTATTTTA
>DAITPE010000818.1:0-1850 GCA_036833775.1 Pyrinomonadaceae bacterium
CGACACGTTTGCCGCTGGCAAATCAAACCGCATTACAAATCATCGCCGACAGATTAAAACTCGATTCCGTCAATTCTCTGCTCGAAAATCTCACGATTCATCGGCTGAATATACGAAATTCTTATAATGAAATCCTCGAAATTTGAATGTGACACTCGAAAAAGTTTCACAATGGAAAATTGGAACGAATTCTTAAATACTAAAATAATTTAGAAACATTCCTTTAGCAACTTTGTTATGAAACGAATTCTTTCAACAATTACTTTCTCTTTTTTATTCTCGATTTCCGCGTTTGCTCAAACTGAAATCCTCACCAATTCAGACATTCTCGAAATGACCGAAGCCGGATTGAATGCCGAATTGATCAAAGATAAAGTCAGATCGACCAGCAATAATTTCGATGTTTCCGCAAAAGCTTTGATCGCTTTGAAAAAAGGAAGTGTTGCCGATGAAGTGATCGCTTTAATGGTTGAAAAATCGAAGACTCAACCTCAAAAACCGGCAGAATCGAAAACGGAAAATGCATTACAAACCGTTGAAAAGAAAAACCTGACAGCTTCGGATATTTTGCGTTCGGCGCGCACGATCGCAATTCATAAAGATTCTCTGAATCCCAATAAACAAGCCTTGGAAAAAGAATTACTAAAACGCGCCGAATGGACAAAGATAAATCTCTCGATCGTCGAAAGTCATTCGGATTCAGACCTTTCCGTGCAGATCAGTTTTGTTCATTTTTCGCTTATCACGCACCGCTACGTTTGGCGCGTCTTCGATAAAAGAAGCGGAACCGTGATCGCTGCCGGCGAAACCACGTCTTGGGGAAGTTTAGCAAAGAATCTCGCCCGCGACATCGCTAAATCGTTGGATAAATTAGTGGTTAATTAACACTTCTATTTTTCTCGAAACTTTCAAAAACAAATCAATAATTTTAAGACTGAATAATCTCGATTTTCCGTCAAAACTGCTCAAGTAAACCGTTTTTTTGCCGATAGGTTAGTGGGTGAAAAATATCCGTTTCTTTGTGGTTCCGGTTATTTTTCAGCTTGGATTGTTTTCGGATTAAATCAATTTCCTCTTTAAATTTCTAGTTTTTTTCTCAATAATTTCCAATGTTTTTTAGAGTTTTACACGAAGATGAACAAAATATAAACGAAAGAGCTAAAGCTTTTTATAAAAAGCACTTACACGCTGTTTACTGCCGCGCCGATCGAATCTTTTTGACATTGATGCCGATCCAATGGATTGCCTTGATCGTCGCGGTTTACTTTGTTTCGCCTTACACATGGCAAGGAGCGCAAAGCAGTATTCATCCGCACGTTTGGGAAGCGGTTATTCTGGGCGGATTGTTCACGGCTTTTCCGCTTTTCTTTGTATTATAATATCCCGGCAAAAGAATCACACGCAATGTCGTGGCAGTCAGCCAAATGCTGATGTCGGGCTTGCTGATACATTTCAGCGGCGGAAGAATCGAAACTCATTTTCACATTTTCGGTTCGTTGGCGTTTCTTTCATTTTACCGTGACTGGCGGATTTTTATTCCCGCAACGATCGTTACGGCAGCAGACCATTTTATTCGCGGATGGCTCTATCCATTTTCGATTTACGGTGTTTTGACCGGAGCTGAATGGCGTTGGCTGGAACACGCCGGTTGGGTATTTTTTGAAAATATTTTTCTCATCATAATTTGCCGTCAAAGCATCAATGAAATGAAGCAGGTCGCTAAACGTGCAACCGAACTCGATGCCAGCGAAGAACGCTATAAAGCCGTGATCGAACAGCTCACGGAAGGAATTTTTCTGCTTGAACCCGAAACCTTTAAAGTTATAGATTGCAATGAATCTTTCCGAAAA
>DAITPE010000819.1:0-1835 GCA_036833775.1 Pyrinomonadaceae bacterium
CAAAAACGGCGGATGTTTTATACAAACACATCGCTGAAATCCTCGTCGAATCGCGCTGCAATGCTTATCGCGCCGTCAATTTTGCGATGACGCAAAGCTATTGGCATATCGGATGCATCATCGTCGAAGAAGAACAAAACGGAAAAGACCGCGCCGAATACGGAAAATTTCTCATCAAGGAAATTTCCAAACACCTGACCGCAAATTTCGGCAAAGGTTTTACGAGATCGAATCTGTTTTATATGAAACAATTTTATCTTGCGTTTCCAAAAGTCCACGCACTGCGTGGAGAATTGACTTGGACGCATTACCGCTTGCTTTTGAAGGTCGAAAAAGATGAAGCGCGGCAGTTTTACGAAGCGGAAACGGTCAACAGTAATTGGTCAACCCGCGAACTCGAACGTCAGATAGATTCTTTGCTTTTCGAGCGTTTGGCGATGAGCCGCGACAAAGCGGAAGTTTTGAAATTATCGAAAGAAGGACAGATTTTGCGCGAACCGAAAGACATCATCAAAGACCCTTTCGTGCTCGAATTTCTCGATCTGCCCGATAATAAAAACTTTCTCGAACGCGATCTCGAACAATCTTTGCTCGACAAACTGCAAAATTTCCTGCTCGAACTCGGCAAAGGTTTTGCTTTCGTCGCACGTCAAAAACGCATTACGATCGACGGCGAACATTTTTACGTTGACCTCGTTTTCTACAATTTCATTCTCAAATGTTTCGTGCTGATCGACCTGAAACTCAGAAAACTGCGCCACGAAGACATCGGCAAAATGGATTTTTACGTTCGATATTTTGAAAAGGAAGAAAAATCTGCAAACGATAATCCGACTATCGGCTTGATATTATGTTCCGAAAAAAACGATGCGATCGTGCGCTACACACTTTTAGATGAGAGCAAGCAAATTTTCGCGTCGCGTTATAAACTATATTTACCGACAGAAGAGGAACTCCGCCGCGAACTCGAACAAGAACGGGCGCAGTTGGAAATAGAAGAAAAATTACAGATTGATTAAATGCAATACAAATTCATATTCAAACTTTTCAATTTACGACAACTTTTAGTCGTAGTGAGTTTGATTGTGCTTGTGTCTTGTCAGAAACAAACTGCAACGTCATTTGTTACGCCCGTAAATACCGAATCAATTAAAGAAATTCCGAAAGATTGGCGGAAAATCGAAACGGATTACTTTTCCTTTTCAATTCCGCCGACGATGAAAAATCAAAATGTTCGCGGAATTGACTCTGAAGTAATGAGCTTTGAAAACGAGGAAATGACACTTGATATTGAATATGGAGATTTTTCGGCAGATGTTGTTTCACATCTTTTAGATTACGAAGGCAAAAAACAATCAATAATCATTGATGGTAAAAAAACTGAAATCGTTAGTTATGATATAAATAAACCCATCTATTCACCAAATAAAGCGACAAATGCCGCAAATAAAGCGTCTAATGGAGACGATTCTTTCAGGCTTAAAAAAGTAGAGAAAAATTATGTTTTTGGGATTAATTTTCCGCTAAAAGATGAACCAATTTCCTCTGAAAACAGATTTGCTGCTTCGTTTGTGATAAAAAGCAAATCAATCGAAGCAAAAGAAACTGCTAAAATAATATTTCAGTCAATCAAATTTAAAGATTAATAAATGCAACACGAACTTATTTTAATTCTTGATTTCGGCTCGCAATATACACAGCTTATCGCGCGGCGGGTGCGTGAGATGGGCGTTTATTGCGAGATCGTTCCGTTTCATTACGCGCTTGAAAAGATTGTCGAACGCGCTCCGAAAGGTGTGATTCTTTCGGGCGGACCTTCGAGCGTTTACGAAGAA
>DAITPE010000820.1:0-1834 GCA_036833775.1 Pyrinomonadaceae bacterium
ACTGTGTTTTGTCAAGATAAAAATTGTTTTTGTTTTTCACGGTAAATTTACTATTTTTCGGGGTGATTTTTAAAATTAAAGAAGTCGGCGCAGAAATGCCGACTTCTTTAATTTTATAGTTTTTAGCTTTTTATTAACGGTTCAATTCGAGCGAAATGCTTTTGCCTTTGCGGATAATTTGAATTATTTTGAGACTGAATTTAAAGTTTTCCGCTGAGTTTTCATTCAACTTTATTCCGTCGATCGTTTCGACAAAATCGCCGATCTGAATTCCCGACCGCGCCGCCATATTGTTTGCGTCAACTGCAATGACTTTCCATTTTCCTAATTCGGGAACCGCCGTAATTCCGATAAATTTGAGAGTTTCTTTGATTTTTTCTTCGCTGTTTTCAACCGATTTTTTCGGCGAATTAAAGATCGGAGGAATTCCTTTCGGCGTTAAAACTTCGCCCAATCCAAGTGCGCTGTCACGCGAAAAAACTTTTTCGTTCGAGTTATTTTCTTTCGGCGAAACGCCGCGCTTATTTGTTAAATTTTGCGTAGTTTCAGCATTAACGATTTTCTTTGCAGAATTGCTCGCCGCAACGGTTTTGTCATCCGGTTGAACAAAATTCGCCTGCGTCGGCAAGACATTTGCGGAAATGGTCGAAGCTTCGACTTTCGGAGTGATTGTAACGGGATTTTCCTGCAATTGTGAAGACTTGACCGTTGTTTTCGCAACTTCCGTTTCGGCGTTTTGCTGATTCGTCAGAAAAAGATTGAATCCGACAAAAACAGCCAACAATATCACGACGCTGAAAGGCAGAAAATAGCGTAGAAAAGGAAGCAGCGAAGCCGTTTGAAAATCTTCGGGATTTGCTTTGGCAATTTTTGCTTTTAGATGAAAATCGAAATTTTTCGGCGCATTGACCTTTTTCAGACCACACAACATTTCGTGCAGTCTTTTGTCGTCGGCAGACAAAATTTCGTTTTCCGAATCACTTTTTTGTAATTCATTTTCGTTCATTGGCGTATTAAAAATAATGCTTTAATTTTTCTTTCAAGAGTCCGCGCGCACGGCTGATGCGTGATTTGGTCGTTCCCAAACCGAGTTCTAAAATTTGCGCGATCTCTTCGTAACTTTTTCCTTCGACTTCCCGCAAAACGATCGGAGCGCGGTATTTATCAGGCAAAGTCGAGATTGCTTTGGCGATTACGCGGCTTTTTTCGTCTTCGATCAAATCTTCGTCCGGCAAAGCTTTTTCGTCCGTCGGCTGAAATTCCGTTTCGTTTTCTTCTTCGGTTTGAAAAAGTCCGGTCAGCGAAAAAAGTCTGCGGCGTTTGCGTTTGCGCAATTCGCTAATCGCTAAATTCGTGGCAATTCTGTAAATATAAGTCGAAAAAGCGTATTCCGTATGATAACGGTCGAGCGCGTAATAAACCCTGACAAAAGTTTCCTGCGCCAGATCGACGGCTTCTTCGTAATCGTTCAAAAAACGATAAAGATAATTCGTGATCGGGTTTCGATAACGCGCAACGATCTGTGCGAAAGCGTCTTCGCTTCCGTCTTTCGTCGCTTCGATCAATGCGTGGTCGGACAAATCTTTAAATGACACGGCTGTTTGCCACACCTCCGCGCCCGTGTTCACGATTTTGTCCATTCCCATACACGCATATTTTTTTACTATATTATTGCAATCAAAACAAAAGCCGCTTTGCAATTTAATTCACGCCGCGAAAATAAAAAGGTTGCGAAACTTGCCGAAAAATTTATCGCCGCACGATTTAAAATGAGAAAGGTTCGTTAATTTAACAAAACGAACCTTTTATGAATTTAACTTCAGAAAACTCTTTA
>DAITPE010000821.1:0-1816 GCA_036833775.1 Pyrinomonadaceae bacterium
GGATTCTGTTTAGTGATCGATGGCAAAGAACGGCACTCAGAAAAGTCAGGAAAAAGCTCAGGAAATTTATCTGAGAGCAGCACAGATTTTTTTTGCAAAAGGCTATAACGCTTGTTCGCTCAACGACATAGCCGAAGCGTTAAATATCACGAAAGCCGGACTTTACTATTATGTCGAGAGCAAGCAAAGTCTGCTTTTCGAGATCATCAATCTCGGTTTGGACAGCGTTGACAACGAAGTTTTAGAGCCTGCGCGAAGTATTTCTGATGCGGAAACGCGTTTGAAATTTATCATTTCAAATCACGCGCGGCTGTGTGCGGGCGGAAATCACGCCGTCATAATCATTTCGCACGAGACGAACGAATTGAATTTTTATCAGCGCGAAGCCGTTTTGAAACGCCGCCGCGATTATTTCGATTTCATCAGAAACACGATGATCGAGCTTCAAACGCAAGGAAAACTTTACGATGTTGACATCACGACGGCGACATTTACGATTTTGGGAATGATCTTGTGGCTTTCGCGTTGGTATCGACCGAACGGAACGATGTCGGTCGAAAAGGTTTGTGAAGACGTTTGTGAAATGGCTTTAAGAGGTTTATTGAAGGGAAAAGTTTAGGGAATTAGTTCAAAAAAGTTTCGGCAAAGGAGATAGTTTTTTTATGAAAAAGTTTTCAATATTTTTAATATTGTGTTTATCGCTTGGTTTGTCTGCGACATCGATTTACGCGCAGGCAACGGCAAATGCAGAACTTCGGGGCAGAGTGACCGATCCGAACGGCGCGGTTATCGCAGGCGCAAGCGTGACGGCGACGGATAACGCCAAAGGCACGACGCGCACCGTAACGAGCGACAGCGACGGAAGTTTTGTGATTCTTTCGCTTCCGCCGAGCACTTATACGGTCAAGGTCGAAGCGGGTGGTTTTGCTTCAAAAACGATCAATAATGTTCAATTGGAAGTAGCGCAACAGCTCGCTTTGGACGTTAATTTGACCATCGGAAACGTTGGCGTGGTGATCGACGTGACGGGCGACGACGGCGTATTGGTTGATACGGAAAGAACCCAGCAATCAACCGTTATTAGTTCGCGGCAATTGAACAATTTACCGATCAACCGCCGCAATTTTCTTGATTTCGCACTGCTCACGCCGGGTGTTGCCGATGCCGATAACGTCAATGATTCGACAGATTTCCGCGTTGCGCAAACGCCGCAATCGGGCTTGAGCTTCGGCGGCAACAACGGTCGCGGAAACTCGATCAATGTTGACGGTTCGACGGCAGACACGGCGGCGGGCGGAGCGCGAAGCGTCGTCAGCCAAGAAGCGGTGCAGGAATTTCAAGTTGACCGAAACAGCTATAATGCGGAATTCGGCGGCGCGTCGGGCGGTGTCGTCAATATCGTTTCAAAGACGGGAAGCAACGCACCGCACGGCAGTATTTTCGGGTATTTCCGCGATAAAACCTTCGATGCGCGAAACGCTTTCGATTTCAATCCGGGCGGAAAATCGCCATTTAATCGACAGCAGTTCGGCGGTTCGATCGGCGGAAAGATCGTTGAAAACAAAACATTTTTCTTTGTTTCGGCAGAAGGTTTGCGTCAAAAACTCACATCATTCGTGACTTTGAACGATTCATTGAACAACGGTTTGCGAATCGCCGCGCCGAATGCCGCGAGCGATCAAAACTTTTTCTTAAATTATTTGGCAAGCAAACCGACGTTTGCGCCGCTTGCCGCCGGAATTCGTGCCGGTTTGACCGTTCCGACCGCGAGAACTTCGGGTTTTTACGCGGCAACGAACGGACAATTTCCGGCGAA
>DAITPE010000822.1:0-1816 GCA_036833775.1 Pyrinomonadaceae bacterium
AAAATGTCGAAACCTTTTTGCAAAGAATTCTTTAAATTTTTGCCGTGATCGTGGCTGCAATTAAAATGGACTTTTTGTGAACTTTGAACTGACGAATTTGATTGATAACCGCCGAATGTTTTGACAGGCGACCAATCGGGCGAAACAGGCAAAGCAGGCGGCGCATGTTCCTTAAATTCATCATTTGCATAGACAATATTTCCGCCGACAACAGTCAGAACCGATTCGAGCGTTTTGATCTCTTCTTCAGGAATTTCAAAAAAGTCTTTCGATAAAATCGCTAAATCAGCTAATTGCCCGACTTCGATCGAACCTTTTTTGTCTTCGTCGCCCGAAAACCAACTGCTTCCGACCGTCCACAAACGCAAGGCTTCCATTCTGTCCAAGCGGTTCGTTTCGTCATACATTGAAAGTCCGCCGACGGTTTTTCCCGAAATCAGCCAGTAAAGCGAAACGAACGGATTATAGCTCGCCACACGAGTCGCATCTGTTCCTGCGCCAACCGGAACACCAGACGCGAGCATTTTCTGGATCGGCGGAGTTCTGCGAAGCTGTTCGATTCCGTAACGGTCGGCAAAATATTCACCTTGAAAAGCCATTCGGTGCTGAATTGCGATACCGCCGCCCAATTTTTTAATGCGTTCGATATTGCGGTCGGAAATAGTTTCGGCGTGATCGATGAACCATCCGAGTTTGTCGATCGGAACTTCTCGGTGAACTTTTTCATAGACGTTCAAAGCGCGTGTGATCGATTCGTCGTAAGTTGCGTGCAGACGGAAAGACCAATTGTTTTCCGCTAATAATTTCACGACGCGGAAAAGTTCTTCTTCCATCGTTTCCGCCAAATCCGGGCGCGGTTCCAAAAAATCTTCAAAATCGGCGGCACTGAAAACGAGCATTTCGCCCGCGCCGTTGTGACGATAAAGATCGTCGCCCTGACGAGGGTTTACAAGGCGCGTCCAACGCTCGAAATCCTGCAATTCTTCTTTGGGTTTCTGCGTAAAAAGATTGTAAGCGATGCGCGTCGTCAATAGATTTTCCGCGTGAAGCTGTTCGATGACCTTGTAATCATCTGGATAATTTTGAAATCCGCCGCCAGCATCAATGACGCTCGTCACGCCCAAACGATTGAGTTCGCGCATAAATTGGCGCGAAGAATTCAGTTGATCGTCGAATGAAAGTTTCGGTCCTTTGGCAAGCGTCGCGTAAAGAATCGCCGCATTCGGTCGCGCAATCAAAAGTCCGGTCGGATTACCGTTTTTATCGCGCTGAATTTCTCCATTCGGCGGATTCGGCGTGTCTTTTGTGTAGCCGACAGCGCGCAAAGCCGCCGCGTTCAGCAAAGCGCTGTCGTAAAGATGCAGAATGAAAACGGGTGTATCGGGCGAAACTTCGTTGATTTCTTCCAAAGTCGGCATCCGGCGTTCGGTAAACTGAAATTCGCTCCAGCCGCCGACCACGCGCACCCACTGCGGCGGCGGCGTGTTTTGCGCCTGAATTTTCAACATCGAAAGCGCGTCGGCAAGCGACGAAACGCCATCCCAGCGAAGTTCCATATTGTAATTCAAGCCGCCGCGAATCGGATGAATATGCGAATCGATCAATCCCGGAATCACAGTCTTTTTCTGCGCGTCGATCAGTTTCGTATTCGCACCTTTGAAATCGAATGCTTCTTTCTCACCGCCGACAAAAATGAATTTTCCGTCTTTGATAACCGCGCTTTCGGCAAATTCGCGCTGGGCATTTTGTGTGGCGATTTTGGCATTGAAAATTATTAAATCAGCGGAATTTTTTTCGTTATTCATATTTTTTTATT
>DAITPE010000823.1:0-1813 GCA_036833775.1 Pyrinomonadaceae bacterium
GGATTGATCGTGTCGCCGACTTTCGCGATCTTTTGCGCGTCTTCGGGATAGTTGCAAAAAGTCGTCACGCCGACTAGCCGATCGCCCGCGCCGACCGCGAAAATGTTTTCCGTCAGATTCGGCGCAAGCGAAACAACGCGCTCGACCTTTTCGGGAATCTTGAGCTTTCTGCCGAGATCGTCCGCAATGTCGCGCATCTTATTTTCATTCTGCGCCGTCTGCGTCGAAACTTTGCAGCCGAATGAAAATAGAAAAAACGAAAGCAGAAACAAAGTGTAAATCTTCGTTTTCCTGCTTTTCGCCGCCGAATCGTTGATATTTTTTAACTTCCCAAACATAAAAATGCCCTGCTTTTTCGCTGTAAACAAACGAGAAAACAGAGCATTTTGAATTTTGACAATAAAAAAGAACTTGCTGACCTCGAATGTTTTGACGCGAAACATTCTTTCGGTAAAACGTCTTGAAATGCGGTTTTCTGATTCTGACAGTGGCGCGACCATGCGGGATTTTCACCCGTCTTTCCCTCAAAGATTCTTCAAAAAGAATCAATTTCAAGCGTTTCAATTGAAAAAGAACTAAAACCAAACCTCGTCAAAAGGTAAAATGCAAGCTATCACGCTTTTGTGTTTAATGTCAAAAGAATTTAGGAAATAGAACGCGGATCGGGCAGATTTGGCAGATTAATACAGATTTTTTTATTTGCCCGCGAAATACGCAAAAATTAAAACAATTGAATGATTCTTTCTTTTTTTCGTGTGTTTTCGCGTATTTCGCGGGCAATATTTCTGAAAATCTTTATGAAATTATCCGCGCAAATCTGCCGAATCTGCCCGATCCGCGTTCAAAATCATTTCCCGACAGCTTTTTTATCCATTCCGAAAAATACTTTTTTGACGGCACGAATCGTGTTTGCGTGAATCTCGACCGTGTCGTTTATGTCTGCCGCATAGCCGCCGCTCATCGTCGTTACGATCGGAACGTCTTTTGATTTTGCAAATTCGAGCACCATTTCATCGCGTTCCATCAAACCTTCTTTCGTCAAAGAAAGTCTGCCAAGCTTGTCGTTTTCAAAAGGATCAGCACCGCCGAGATAGAAAATTATGTCGGGATCGTGCAGAAAAATGCGCGGCAAGGCTTGTTCGAGAGTTTCGAGAAACTCTGCATCACCTGTTTTGTCGGGCAATTCGATGTCGAGATTTGAAACTTCCTTAAATAGCGGATAATTTTTCGCACCGTGCATTGAAAAAGTGAAAACTTCCGCATCGTTTTGGAAAATAAATGCCGTTCCGTTGCCTTGGTGAACGTCGCAGTCAACGATCAAAAACTTTTCCGCCAATTTTTCGCGCTGAAGAACACGAATCGCAACCGCAACATCGTTTAAAACACAAAACCCTTCGCCGCGGTCAGGAAAAGCGTGATGAGTTCCGCCCGCAAGATTTGAAGAAATTCCGTCAGTCAAAGCATTTCGCGCCGCATTGATCGTTCCCGAAATCGCGTGAAACGAACGGCGCACAAGACTTTCCGACCAAGGAAGTCCGAGTTTGCGAATCTCTTTCGCCGTTAAAGTTCCCTCAACCAGCCGCGAAATATAATCTTCCGTGTGAACGAGCAGTAAATCTTCGGTTTTTACAGATTCGGGCGCAACAATTTCGTTTTCCGTCAAAGTTCCTTCTTTAAGTAGTAAATCTTTGACAAGTTCAAACTTGCGAATCGGGAAAACGTGACCTTCGCCAATTTCGGCGTAATAGTAAGGCGAATAGAAAATTTTGTAATTGCTCATTTATTAAATGATAAATGATTACTGTTGTTCTTT
>DAITPE010000824.1:0-1812 GCA_036833775.1 Pyrinomonadaceae bacterium
TGGCTTGGCATCTGGTAGTAACTTTAGGCGAAATGCCCGGAAAAGTCGGTTTGACGATCGATGCTCCGGCGGAAAATGCAGAAGTTCCGTCGAATGCAAAGGAAATCGCCGACGCATTTGAAAAAGCCGCAAAATCGGTCGGCGAACAAGTTGCAAATAATTGGAACGAAGAGACTTTGCTGATCGAAGACGAAATGTATGGCGAAACGTGGAAGCGCGGAATGACTCTGTTCTATTTGACGTTGCACAACGCGCATCATCGCGGACAAATCACGGTTTTGATGCGGCAGGCAAATGTTCCCGTCGTCGGCATTTACGGTCCGGCAAAAGAAGAATGGGAAGCAATGGGAATGGCGGCAATGGCTTAATTTCCAATAGTTTATAAAAAACGCGAAGCTATTTTGACGAATCGGCTTCGCGTTTTTTTTCGTCTTCGGTGCAGCCGTTCGGCTCGATGGTCGAGATCGAATTTCCAAGTTTCCAGCCGTCAGCCGTTTTCAGCAAATGAAACGAATTCATTCCGCAATGCTGAATTTTGCCGTTGACGGTAAAAACATAACGTCCGTCAACAATTGCCAGATCGCCGAATTCGTAAGCATTTAAGTCGTGCATTTTTTCCGAAATCTCGGCTTGTTTCTTCTCAAAAAACTTGGAAAATTCTTCACGCGAAAGATATTCGATGCGCGATTTTTCGTCTTTGGTCTTGATCAGCGCGGTCAACTGCGATTCGGGTGTGTGAAGCGCAATAATTTCCTGCGGATTATGCGCGGTCATCAATTCAAAAAGTTTATCGACCGATTTCAGCGAATCAGTTTGACCGCTGTAAACGACGGCTTTCAGATCGCATCCGTTAAACTCAAGCGTCGAACTCGCGTTCGCAATTTTCCATTCGCCGTTCGATTTCAAAAGATGAAAAGCGTTCGTGCCGCAATGCGAAAATTTATCGCCGACGTGAAACGTGTAACGACCTGTCACGACCGCCGCCTCGCCGTAAATGCGAACTTGCTTTTCAGGCATTTTTTCGAGAAATTCGCCCGCTTTTGCTTCGGCGATCATTTTCGCAAAAGCCGCGCCCGAAAAATTTCGCGTCGTCGAAAAACCTTTTCCGTCGCGCGGCTGATCGAATGCGGTAAGCTGTCCGTTTTCAAGAAATAAACTTTGAATTGCCGCCGCATTTTTAGTACGCATCGCTTCAAAAAGTTTGTCGGCACCGGCACCGGCAGAAGCTTTTTCGTCTTTTGGTTTTTCTATGTGCGAATTGGCGATTTTCGGCGCGATTTCGTCAAGCCATTTGTTCAATTCGCTTTGCGTATAATATTTTCCTTTCAGCATCACGCCCGCGCGTTTTTCGGTCGCGGAAATATTTTCGAGCGGATTTGCATCGAGCAAAACCAGATCGGCGCGTTTTCCCTTTTCGATCGTGCCTACCTTTTCCAAAGTGCCGAAAAACATTGACGGATTTTTCGTCGCTGCTTCGAGCGCGGCGTAATTTGAAAGTCCTGCATCAACCAAGGCTTTTAATTCGCGGTGTTCGGAAAAACCGTAGAGAAAAAGAAATTCGGGCGAATCCGAACCGACCATAATTTTCCCGCCCGCATCGTAAATAGCTTTGATGAGCTTGTTTCTGAGTTCGATCCAACGCGCACGTTTTTCCGGCGAAACTTGCGTGAAAAGGCGATGTTTTTTGTGAAAATTTATGAAAAAATCCTGCACCGATTTCGGATAAAATTTGAAATCCGGCTGAGCGCGGATCGAATCTTCCGAACGCGGCAAACCGAACGCGTTTTTCATAAAATGCTGTGTCGGATCAAC
>DAITPE010000825.1:0-1804 GCA_036833775.1 Pyrinomonadaceae bacterium
ATTCGCCAGTTTTTCCGCCATTTCGCTGTTTTGATTGTTTGCCGAAGAATTTGCCGAATTGTTTTTTGAATTGGCGTTCGCGTTTGAAACATTTGCCGTTTCTTTACCTCCGAACGGATTTAAGTAAAGCAGCGCACCGATGCCGACCGCACCGAGCAAAAGCAAAACCAAAACCGCGATGATGACAAACGGCAAAACACTGCTTTTCTGCGGCGGCACGGTTTGCTGAACAGTATTCGGCGCAAACGTGTTCGGCGCGGTGTTTTGCGGAATATTTACCTGCATCGGATTTCGATTGTAAGAAATCTGCGTCGGCTGTTCGGTTTCGTTGACGTTGAACAGAGTTCCGCCGTCAGCCAAACAATAGATCAAAGTTTCGTCCGTATAAGTCGTCCTGCAAACAGGGCATTGCTTCATAAAATTATTGTAAAAACGATTTTGAATTCAGGTAAACCGAGAAAAGATTCGCACTTTTTCGGAAAAATTTCCAATTCAAATAATTAAAGACGAAATTTTCAGCCGAACTGATGAGTCGCATTTGCCGTAATTATGTTTATTAACTGCGAAAATCGGAGTAAAATCGAATTAAAGGAGCAATCAGTTTATGGACGTTTATTTTTTATTATTTTCATTGTTTTTTCCGCGAATCGTTTTGCTCGTCTATCTTTATCTGAATCAATATCCGGGCAATTCCGTTCCGTTTTGGGCAGATATTCTGCTCGGCGTTTTTATGCCGCGAATTTTGATTCTGCTCTACATTTATCAAAATATGGGCGCGGATAACGTCTGGTTCGTTGCGCATCTCGTCGTGATGATTTTGACGTATTTCGGCGGCGGTAGAGAAACGATCAAACGCCGACGCGTCGAAACGTAAACGTCGAACAAACTTTAGTTTGTTCATTCGCGCCAACGAAACGAACATCTTTTTTCAACGATTCGAGCGTCTGTGTGGCTGGACAAACTTCAGTTTGTCCGACTTTGCAAAAGAAAACGGCTGAATTTTACGTTCAGCCGTTTGAAAATAATTGTTTAAAGTCGAAATCAATGAACCAATTCGACCTGCATTTTTGGGTAAACGAGATCGGAAACGACGGCTTGAAATGAAAATGTATCTTGTTTTTCCATCAACGAACGTTCGCGCAAAGTTTGCCAATCTTCTTTCGGAATTTGTTTAAAAGCCTCGACGATCAACGGATCGAACTGCGTTCCTGAACATCTTTCTAATTCGGCAACTGCCGCTTCATACGAACATCCGCGACGGTAAACGCGGTCGCTGACCATTGCGTCGAAAGCGTCAACAACCGCAAAAATTCGTGCGTTTATGTCAATATCTTCGCCGCGCAAACCGTATGGATAACCGCTTCCATCCCATTTTTCGTGATGTTGTGCGACGACGCGCGCCGCGCCTTCTAAAAATTTGATGTTCCGCAAAATGTTTTGCCCGTGAAGCGGATGAAGCTTCATTTTTGCCCATTCTTCATCGTTCAGTTTTGCGGGTTTTCGCAAAATCGCGTCGGGAACGCCGATTTTTCCGATGTCGTGAAGCAATGCGCCGAGTTCGAGATCGCGCAAGAGTTCCTTTTCCAAACCGAGTTCATGACCGAGCCGCAGGCTGAAAGTAACGACTCTTTCCGAATGTCCGTGAGTTTCAAAATCGCGCGTTTCGAGTGCCTGAACCAAAGCTTTAAGCGTGATTCGGTAAGAATTTTCGATTTCTTCGAGAGCTTTGTCGAGTTCTGCAGTTCGTTCGGAAACAAGTTCTTCCAGATGATATTGATAGCGGTCTTTGAGATATTTTACTTCA
>DAITPE010000826.1:0-1803 GCA_036833775.1 Pyrinomonadaceae bacterium
AATATTATATTTATAAGAAAACTTCTTAAAATGGAATGTTAATTTTGCTATGAATAAATTTTTATTTAGTTTTGTGTTATGCGCGGTATGTTTTATTAATTTTGCGGCGGCGCAGAATGTCGAATTAACGATCGATGTTGCAAAGTCGGGAGCGAAGATCGACCGCAATCTTTTCGGACAATTTGCCGAACATTTGGGTTACGGCGTTTACGAAGGAATTTGGGTCGGGAAAGATTCAAAAATCCCGAATACGCGCGGCATTCGCAACGATGTCGTCAACGCCCTGAAAGCGATCAAAGTTCCAAATGTGCGTTATCCGGGCGGCTGTTTTGCCGACGAATATCATTGGCGCAAAGGCATCGGCGAAAAAAGAGTCGTGACGCTGAACCCGAATTGGGGCGGCGTGATCGAGCCGAATACTTTCGGAACGCACGAATTTATGGATTTCATCGATCAGATCGGGTCGGAAGCGTATCTTTCGGTCAACGTCGGTTCGGGAACGCCGCAGGAAGCCGCTGAATGGCTTGAGTATTTAACGACCGATCAGCCGACCGATCTCGCCAAGGAACGTGCCGCCAACGGTCATCCGAAACCATACAAGATTCCTTATTTGGGAATCGGTAACGAAAGTTGGGATTGCGGCGGAAATTTCACGGCTGAAGCATATTTGACCGAATACAAAAAATTCAATCGCTTCGTCCGAAATTTTAATCCGGCACAGCAGAAAGAAAACAAAATGCTTTCGATCGCGGTCGGTCCGGGCGGCGGTGATGCGCGCTATACGGAATGGACGGAAGTGATGATGAAAGGCTGGAAAAATCACACTTGGAGCTGGGATATGCAGGGACTTTCGCTTCACAATTATACGGTTATTAACTGGTCAAAGAAGCATTCTTCAACTGATTTCGGCGAAAAAGAATACGCGGAAATTCTCAAAGAAACTCTGAAAATGGCGGATTTGATCGACAAACATTCCGCAATTATGGATAAATACGATCCCGAAAAGAAGATCGCGCTCGTCGTTGACGAATGGGGCGCGTGGTATGAACCTGCGCCGGGAACGAATCCGGGTTTTCTGATCCAGCAAAACAGCCAGCGCGACGCAGTTTTAGCCGCGCTCAATCTCAATATTTTTGCCCGCCGCGCCGACCGTGTGCGAATCGCAAACATCGCGCAGATGATCAATGTTTTGCAGGCGATGATCTTGACGGACAAAGAAAAAATGGTTCTTACGCCGACGTATCACGTCTTCAAAATGTATCTTCCGTTTCAGGATGCGACGTTTATTCCTGTGAGCTTTAACGCTGGAAATTATGCTTTCGGCGACATTACTTTGCCGCGAGTCGATGCGATTGCCGCAAAGGATAAAAACGGCAAATTGTGGCTTGAGATCACGAACGTCGATCCGAACAAATCGGTCGATGTCGATTTAAATACGCTCGGAATGACCGCAAAATCGGCAACAGGCGAAACTCTTTCCGCGCCGAAAGTTGACAGCATCAACACTTTCGATAAACCGAACACCGTTGCACCGAAACCGATCTCGGCAAAAGCGAACAATGGCAAATTGACTTTAACGCTCGAACCGAAATCCGTCACCGTCGTTTCGGTCGAATAATCTTAAGTTTATTTAATGAATTATGTGAATCAAGATTAGAAACTGAAGAGATTCTTTGCGCTCTTTGCGTAAAACTTTGCGGTCTTTGCGGTTAAGTTAAATTTAAACGCAAAGCCCGCAAAGAAAAAACTCAAGACGCAAAGCACGCAAAGCCTTTATTTATCGTGAATACTTTCTACTATTGA
>DAITPE010000827.1:0-1801 GCA_036833775.1 Pyrinomonadaceae bacterium
GGAAAATCTTCGCTTGGCAACCAACACAAACGCTTGAAAAGACTCAATTTATCTTTGGCAAAGTTAGAAATTGTTCAAATCCAATAAACTAATTTCTCATACAATAAACGAAAATTGATAATCTATGCCTTTACCTTTCGCACACGGATTTCTCGGCGCAAGCATCGTTGCTGCGATTCATCCAAAACCGTTTGAAAAATACTATTTCCCCGTTCTATTCGGCGCGTTTTTGGCAAACGCGGCAGACTTTGATTTCGCGCTCGTCTTTCTTTTTAATTCGAAGGAATTTCATCGTGGTTTTACTCATTCAATCTTCTTTGCAGTTTTGGTGATAATCATTTTTCTCTTAATTCTAGGCTGGAAAAAACACCGCGAAGCCGTCGCTTACGGTTTGGCTTTCGCATCGCATTTCATACTCGATTTCGTCACGACCAAGATCGGCGGCGGTTTGGAATTGTATTTTCCCTTCTCAAAAGAAAGGTTCGGTTTGCGTTGGTTCGGTCTTTCGGAAGTTCCTTCAAAAATGTCAGTCATCGAAATTTTTCAAACGATCGGTTTAGAAATCATCATTTTCGCGCCTTTGTTTTTGCTCGTTTTTTTATTGAAAAGAAAAAAGGATGAAGCCCGAAAACTTCATCCTTAAACCTTTTTCCTTCGAAATTTATCTTTCTTCGGGCAATTTCGGCATATCTTCTTTCTTAAATCTCGGAAGCAGTTCGTCGCGCATTGCGAGCGCATAAACTGCGGCGGCAACGATGACGGCGGATTTCTTAACGTCGTCTTCAACTATTCTTTCGTAAGTGTCGAGGTTCGTGTGCCAGGTGTGCGTTCCGTATTCGATCGGGTCTTGCATCACACCGATTCCGGGAAGTCCGGCATTGTTGAAAGAAGTGTGATCCGAACCGCCGAGACCGCGATTTTTTCCGCCGACCGCGCCCATTATTCCGTAATCTGCAAACGGAGCGACGATCTCGCGCAAGATTGTTGCGCCTTCTGCGGGACCGAAAACGCCGAGACCGCGCGCACGACCTGTTCCCGAGTCGATATTGAAGTAGCCGCCGAATTTTTCGTAGTTTGCGGTCGGATTTTCAAACGAGCCGAAGTGTTTTTTGACATACGCCTGCGAACCGAGCAAACCTTGTTCTTCGCCCGACCACAGCGCAACGCGGATCGTGCGGCGCGGTTTTACGCCCAAAGTTTTCAAAATTCTCATCGCTTCGAGCATAATCGAACAACCGATGGCGTTATCGGTCGCGCCGGTCGCGGCGTGCCACGAATCGAGGTGTCCGCCGAGCATAATTACTTCGTCTTTTTTGTCCGTTCCGGCAATTTCGCCGACGACGTTGTAGGAAGTTTTGCCTTCGGGAAACGATTTGTTTTGAATATCGAATTCAAGCGAAACATTTGTGCCGTCATTCAAAATACGCGCGATACGTCCGAAATCTTCGTTTCTCATCACGACGGTCGGGACGACCTTCGTTTCGTCGAAAGTGCGGTTGTTGAACGCACGAATCTGTCCGTGTTCGCGTCCCGCGTCGTTGATGCGGACGAGAACGCCGTTATCCAATAAAAATTTGTCGATTTGTTCGGCAATTTGTAAACCGTTCAATTGACCGGGTTTCGGTTCGACGCGCGGCGGTTGCGGAAACTGCTGCGGCGCGGCGTTCGGGTCGAGACGGCGTTTCATAGTTTCGTCGTCGATGCGTTTATTTTGCGGATTGAAATTGACGGGAACTACGGCAGGTTTGCCCGCCAAAACCATTTTGCCTCTCACCTTATCTTTTACGCTCGTTAAATAAGC
>DAITPE010000828.1:0-1790 GCA_036833775.1 Pyrinomonadaceae bacterium
TCTTCAAATTCTTTTTTGTAGATTTGAATTTTCGCGTAAAAATCCTTCGCTTGGTTTTTTTCTTCTTCGGAAACCTCGCGGTCTTTCATTTCAGGATTATTCGCCTTCATCAAATTGAGTTTTGTTTCGAGAAACTGCTCAAATTCGGCATCGTGCGCGCCGCCTTCAAAATAGGCTTTGACCTGATCTTCGGTGATGAAGCCGAACGGCGGCATCGGACCTTTGTCTTTATTGATCTCTTTGTCGTAATTGACGGCGATCAATTCGTTTTTGATATTTTCAAGTTCTTTGCGGTTTTCAGGTTCGTTTGCCAAACCTTCTTTTTGCGCCTGACTTGCTAATGCCAAGATTTGTTTCAGATTTTCGATCTGCTGTTTTTTCATTTCAGGATCGTCTTTCAAACGCTTGAGCATCATCGGGTTGGCATCTTTCAAAAGAATCTCCATTTCCGCTTTCGTGATGCGGTTCATCGCGTCGCCGCCGTGCTGACCGCCGAATTTGTTTTTCCAAACGACCAGTCCGCCGCCGATCAGAAACAATACGACGAACAATAATCCAATTTTAGCTATACTACTCAATTTTAAAATCCTCGCTTTTGATAAGTGGTTAAGTAAACTTCTGATTTTTCTATTATTTTGAAATATTTGCAACCCGAAAACGCTATTTTTCGATAGTTTGCACCAATTCCAGCAAAACTCCGCCGGTCGCGCCCGGATGAACGAAGGCAACCAGACAGCCTTCCGCACCGATTTTCGGGGTTTCGTCTATTAAACGCATTCCTTGCGCTTTAAGTTTCGCCAATGCGTCTTCGATGTTTTCAACCTCGACCGCGATATGATGAATTCCGCCGCCGCGTTTTTCCAAAAATTTCGAGATCGGCGAATCTTCCGAAGTCGGTTCGAGCAGTTCGACCCGCGATTCGCCAAGCGGCAGCATCGCCACGCGAACTTTTTGTTCTTCAACGACTTCCGTGTGAACATTTTCAAGCCCGAGCGCGTCTTCCCAAAACTTTAAAGCTTCGTCAATTCCTTTCGTCGCAATGCCTAAATGATTAATTTTCATATTTCTATAATTTTAATTTTTTCGTCGGCAACATCTTCAATTTCAAAATTTCTAGCAAATTCAATAACTCCCTCAAGAGTTTCGTCTTCGTGCCAAGTTGTAATCATTAAAAAATCTAGTTCAGTTGTTCCGTCACCAACTATCAACTCATCCATTATGTCGTGGAATAATTCGCAATCTTTACCAATCGTGCAAAATAATCGAATTTTTTCATCAATCAAACTTTGCAAAAGAAAGTCGTGTTTTTCATCATATCCACTTATTGAGTGCAAAATTACTTTCTGGGGAATTCTATTCATTTGTTTTCTAAAATTCCAACTAGAATTCTCAAGATTTCTTCCAGATTACTTGGTAAAGTGTAAGTATGTATATCCTGGTAAAACCTCTTTTCACTTCGATCAAGTCTGCCGAACTGCCATTCCTGTCCGGTCGAAACTGCGCCGTAAATAATATTTTTATCGGTTTCACTAGCCATATCAACAGCTACAAGTTCAACCGCAAGTTGTGTAAAAGCTCTCGTTAAATCGGCGTTTTTGGCTTCGACAACAAGCAATTCACTTTCTTTTTTCAAAAAATAATCGAGCGAACCTTTCAGTTGATTATTTATCTCAATCCAATATTCCGAATTCAATTTAGCTTGAGTCAGATGCCGAACTTCAAACATTATCGGTGCAAGCAAAAATTCGCGCCGTGTGATCTCATTTTCCAAACTTATATGAATCAAAACT
>DAITPE010000829.1:0-1784 GCA_036833775.1 Pyrinomonadaceae bacterium
TAACCAAGCACAAAGTTTTTATAATCTTCGATATTGTATTTAAGCGTTTTTAGAACTTCCGATAAATCGTCATCCAACTTGAATCTACTCAAAAGAGAATTTCCGCATTTGATATTTATGTCAATATTCGGAAGTGTTTCGAGTTCGGCAAAACCGCTAGATTCTTTGTAATAAGCATTTTTGAGAAGTTCAATCCACAAACGCAGACGGCAGATTTTGACAGAGTTCGGGTTTATATCCACGCCGAAAAGACAATTTTCGATGATCGTCTGCTTTTCGTGAAATAGAGCCTTTTGCAGTTTTTGCGCTTTTGCGGTCGGTTTGCCGTCGTCGTTTATTTGATACTCGAAAATATCGCCTTTTTCGTCTGAAATTATTAGTTCGTCGTTTTCGATTACGATTTGATATTCGGAAAAACGAACGCCTGTTTCGTCGGCAAAAAGTCCGAGTTCCGATTTTATTGCAATGATTTCATTTAAGGAAGATACAAGAAAATGTCCGCTTCCGACCGCCGGATCGCAAAGATGAAGCCCGTTTATCAAAGCGTTATATTCAAGAATCTTTTCGGTCTTGAAAGTATTGCCGACAAAGTTTTTCAGATCGTCAAAAGTATCAATGTCAATCTCGTATTTATCTTTGAATTTCTGCACGACGGCAAGCCTGATCGCCTGTCTGCACATATACATCGTGATAAATGAAGGCGTAAAGATCGAACCGTCTTTATATCCGTTAATTTTCTCGAAAACCTTGCCCAAAACCGAAGCATTGATAAGGCTTCGATTGTCCGCTTGAATATCTTCCACGCCTTCGCTCGCGAAATCGTAAGCATCGAGAAACCGAAACAAATATTCGAGCGTGTTAAGCGTCTTTCCGCCGTTTTTCAAATCTCTTAAAACCGTCGAATTGATAAACTGCAAAGGCGTTGTATCTTTGAGCGATTCAATCGAAATCGTCGCATCTTCAAGATCGCTAATCTCGAAAAGCGAACTATTCAGATAGGGAACGCGCTTATATTTCTCTTTAATGTGCGTTTCTCGGTCGTCAAATGTTTTCGCTAAAACTTGGTGAAAAAGCGTAAAAAGTTCGTCAAAATCTGGAATTGTAAAAATATTCAGAAACTTATAATTGGCGTTTCCTTTGTGATAAATGACAAGTTGCGCTTCCAATAATTTCAAAAATAAAATCCGATTAATCCAAGTTATACAAAGTTCTAAAGCGACATTGAAATATCTTTCTTCGGTCGTTTCGCCGTAATTGGAAAGGTCTTTAACGCGCCGTAATGAATCTTTCGTTTTTAAGATCGTAATCGCATTTTCGAGCAGAGAGCCTTGCGTCCGGCGCGATTCGTCTTTGCGCTGAATGATCGTTTTGCTTCCTGTCCGAATTTCTTCGAGTCCGATGATGTGCAGAAGTTCGTCGTAAAAAGGTTTGTTCAATGCGTTGCTGTCATTCGCAAACGGCAACTTCAACAAATGATAAGGCGAAAGAATCTTAAAAAGTTCGATCAGATTCTTGTCATCTTCCAGATCGGCATTGAATAGAACTTTTTCGTAGTCTTTAAGATTGAAATATGTGCAGTTTATTTCATCTTCGGAATTGTCGAGAATCTTCGGAATTTCTTCGTAGTAAAACTTATTGTCCTTTTTGTCATTTTTATAAGTTTGATACAAGTTTCTGATCGCCGTGTTTCGATAGATTTTTTTATCGAAATCGTTCGCATCGAAAATAAACCATTCGTGAGAATTGGTAACGATCAGATTTTTCAATTCGGCGTTTTCCTTCGC
>DAITPE010000830.1:0-1771 GCA_036833775.1 Pyrinomonadaceae bacterium
ATTTTATTGACGAATACGTTTGCACAAACGGCGGACGAATTGGCGAATTACAACGAACCGCCGAGCCGTTTGCGTGGTGTGATCGAGAAATACGGGCAGGATTTCGGTATCTTGAACCGTTTTTATTCTGCGCCGCTTTCGGAAAACCGTTCGGCGCGGTTTGATGCGCTGAACGCGGAATGGCTTGCGCTTTTGGGCAGGCAAAAGTTTGATGATTTGAACCACGATGAGCAAGTCGATTATTTGCTTTTTAAGAATTATCTGGCGCACGAACAGCGCGAATCGGAACGGAACGAAAAGCAGTTTGCCGAAGTTTCCGCGTTTCTTCCGTTTGCGAAAACGATCAGCGATCTGGAAGATTCGCGGCGTAAATTAGAGCCGCTCGATGCGGCGAAAACCGCGTCTTTGTTGAACGAACTGCAAAAAACGATCGTGCAGACGCAGAAAAATATCGAAGCAGGTGCGATTGCAAAACCTAAGAAAACGGTTGCAAACCGCGCGGCGCAGGCAGTCGGTTCGCTGCGGAATACTTTGAAGAATTGGTTTGCATTTTACAATGCTTACGACCCGCAGTTTACGTGGTGGAACGCCGAAACTTACAAGGCGGCGGACGCAAGTTTGCAAAATTATCAAACGTATCTTTTCGACAAGCTCGTCGGCATCAAACCCGACGACAAAACGACGATCATCGGCGATCCGATCGGGCGCGACGCTCTTGTTCAGGAGTTGGAATTTGAAATGATTCCTTACACGCCCGAAGAATTGGTCGAAATTGCGAACAAGGAATTTGCGTGGTGCGAAGCCGAGATGAAAAAAGCGTCGCGTGAAATGGGCTACGGCGACGATTGGAAACGTGCGCTCGAAGCCGTCAAACAAAAATACGTCGAGCCGGGAAAACAACCTGAATTAATTAAAAATCTCGCGTTTGAAGCGATCGAATTTGTCGAAAAAAATGACTTGGTGACAGTTCCGAAGGTTGCGCGTGACGGTTGGCGGATGGAAATGATGTCGCCCGAACGTCAATTAGTCGCGCCGTTTTTTCTCGGCGGCGAAACGATCCTTGTTTCTTACCCGACGAACACGATGACGCACGAGCAGAAATTGATGAGTTTGCGCGGCAACAATCCGCATTTTTCGCACGCCGTCGCGCATCACGAACTCATTCCCGGACATCATCTGCAAGGCTTTATGACGAGCCGTTTTCGCCCGTATCGGCGGCAGTTTTACACGCCTTTTTGGATGGAAGGCTGGGCTTTATACTGGGAGTTTTTGCTGTGGGATAAAGGTTTTAATAAAACGCCGGAAGATAAAGTCGGCGCGTTGTTTTGGCGGATGCACCGCTGTGCGCGAATCATTTTCAGTCTGAATTTTCACCTCGAAAAAATGACTCCGCAGGAAGCTGTCGATTTTCTCGTCGAACGCGTCGGACACGAACGCGAAAACGCGCTCGGCGAAGTGCGGCGTTCGTTTTCGGGCGATTACGGACCGCTTTACCAAATGGCATATATGATGGGCGGTTTGCAGTTTTATCAGCTTCATAAAGATTTAGTTGACGGCAAAAAAATGACCGACAAACAGTTTCACGACGCGATTCTGAAAGAAGGTCCGATTCCCGTCGAAATGGTCAGAAGCATTTTAACGAAACAGAAATTGACGAAGGATTTTAAGACGAACTGGCGGTTTTATAACGGGTTAAAATAGAGAATCGGAACGCGGATCGGGCGGATTGGGCGGATTAGCGCGAATGAGTTTTGATAAATAAGAAAGATTG
>DAITPE010000831.1:0-1770 GCA_036833775.1 Pyrinomonadaceae bacterium
GCTTTTGATAGCAACAAGGAATTATTATCAATATCATCTATCAAATAGATTAATATAAATAAAATCTCATAAATCGCCCGTGTTTGTGGGGTTGCGGATAAAGACAAATTCTTAATATTTACGTTTTCACATATCCAAACAACAGACAGAAAATATAATTCGGCAGTTTGCAAATAATTCAAAGTCAAAATTTGTGCATTTTCAGTTCGCCAAAACTTAAGCGATTTATCTCGGTTGATTAAGTTTTTAGTAGCAACTAATAATTGGTTAAACTCATTTTTTATAAATCGAAAGTCTAGTTCTTCCATATAATCCTCATATTTTAAATTTAAGGAAAATGAAGAACAAAAAATTCCTCATTTTCCTTCCTTACCCTTTTACACAAACGACTTGCTTCAATTCCGCGACTATTTCGACCAAGTCTGATTGGTTTCTCATCACTTGATCGATGTCTTTGTATGCGCCGGGAATTTCGTCGATGACGCCGGAGTCTTTGCGGCATTCGACGCCTTTGGTCATACGTTCCAAGTCTTCGCGCGTGAAGCGTTTTTTCGCCGCTGTGCGCGACATTTTGCGACCTGCGCCGTGTGAGCAGGAATTGTAGCTTTCGGGATTTCCGAGTCCTTTGATGATGAACGATTTTGCGCCCATCGAACCGGGAATGATTCCATAGCGTTCCGCTTCGGCATTGATCGCGCCTTTGCGTGTGACGAAAACCTTTTCGCCGAAATGTTCTTCCAACGCCACGTAGTTGTGGTGACAGTTGACCGAGATTTCGGGACGAAATTCTTTTTGCTTGTTGAACATTCTGTTAAATGATTTCAGCAAACGTTTCATCATCACCTGACGGTTCATCATCGCGTAACTTTGCGCCCATTCGAGATCGCTCCAATAATCTTGAAACTCTTTCGTTCCTTGAATAAAGTAAGCGAGATTCGGATCGGGCAATTCATTAAGGCGATGAAGCGTTTTCGCCGTCGCAATATGACGTTCGGCGATTTCCTTTCCAATGTTACGCGAACCGGAATGAAGCATCAGCCAAACATTGTCTTCGGTGTCGAGACAAATCTCAATAAAATGATTTCCGCCGCCGAGACTTCCCATTTGACGCATCGCTTTTACCTTTCGGTCTTGAACTTTTTCGTGTAAATCTTTGAAAGTTTCCCAACCTTTCCAGCGCGAGGCGTGCCAATCGGTTTCTTTGTGGTGATGGAATCCGGTCGGGATCGAGCGTTCGATCTCGTGACGGAGTTCTTTTAGTTTTCCGTCGAGAATTCCGCTTTTGAAAGGCGTTTTGACCGCCATCATTCCGCAACCGATGTCAACGCCGACGGTTGCGGGAATCACGGCATCTTTCGTGGCGACGACCGAGCCGACCATCGAACCGATACCCAAATGAGCGTCGGGCATCAGCGCGACGTGTTTGAAAAGACACGGCAGACGCGAGACGTTGCGCAGCATATTTTGTTCATCGAGCGAAAGATCGTGATGCACCCACGCGAGGACATCGGCTTTTGCGCCCGAAATGTTTAGTTTGTTATATGGCATATTGCCTCCTTTTTTCTCATTAAAAATTATAGTTGTTTGCAAGCACAATTTGAATCGTGTTGCGGTTTAATACGCCAAATAAATTTATAAATTTGCGTAAGTGGACTTATTACAAGACTTAGCCTTTGACGGCACGGTCTTTGCATTGATAGATAACTGAACAGTTTGATTTGGATTGAAACGTTACATTCCCCTTATGTATCGCAAGAAAAAATTTGATTG
>DAITPE010000832.1:0-1770 GCA_036833775.1 Pyrinomonadaceae bacterium
CCGATCCGGGAAGATTCGTGAATAATCCGATTCAAACCGATCTCGGTGTGACCTTGAAATACACGCTTTCGCCGAATGTGACGCTCGATGCGGCGATAAATCCTGATTTTGCGGAAATCGAAGCCGACGCTACGGTTGTCACTGCAAATCAGCGTTTTCCGATATTTTTCCAAGAAAAACGTCCTTTCTTTTTAGAAGGAAAAGAGATTTTCGATTCGCCTTTGCAGCCGTTTTATTCGCGCACGATCGTCGATCCCGATCTGGCGACGAAATTGACCGGAAAGATCGGTAAAAATTCGTTCGGTTTGCTCGTTGCTTCGGATAATGCGCCGGGAAATTTCTCGGATGACGAACGCGGCGAACTCTTAAATTGTCAGCGTTCGCGCGAGTTTTCGGCGAATTACATTCCGTGCGGAAGCATCGAAGACACGCTCGATAAAAATGCGATGTTCGGTGTTTTGCGTTTGAAACGCGATTTCGGCGCGAACAATAATGTCGGATTTTTTGCAACAGCGCGGACTTTTCCGAAAAACCGCAACTTTGCAGGCGGCTTCGACGGTACGTTCAAGCTCAATCCGAAAACTTTGATGACTTTCCAAGTTCTCGGCACGCACACGCGCAATTTCTTTTACAATCCGAACGAAGACAGTTACAAATATAAGACGGGAAACGGCATCGGTTATTACTGGAGTATGGATTACACGACCGACCGCCACGGCTGGTTTGCGGAAGTTTTCGGTCGCTCGAACAATTACCGCACCGACGCCGGATTTACGCGCCGAACGAATACGAACACGTTGTTTTTCGCAAACCGTGTCAGCACGAAATCGAATCCGAAAGCTAAAATTATTCGCGCCAATTGGAATCAATTTGTGCGTTACGTTTACGATTGGAGCGGTCGCCGTCAAGACGGTTTGGTCGGCAGCAACGTCAATCTTTCATTGCAGGGAAACACATTTATTTACAGTGAGATCGGTGTCGGTTTTGAAAGACTTTACGAAGACGAATTCGGTCCGAAACGTAATCCGACCTTGAATCGTTCAGGTGCATTTTTCGGCGATTCGACGCGCTCGACGACACAGCCATATATCAGCATCAACGTCAATAAAACTTTCAGTAAACAACTTTCGGTTTACGGTTTTGTCGGTTCGATCGTCAATGCTTTCGACTACGATTTCGGTGCCGGAAACAAATATCCGCGCGTTAGTCCGGCATATTTGGATTATGTTCGCAGATATTTGGAAAATCCGAACACCGCCGGAGATTATCCTGCGCTCGATCCGGGCAAAGGATGGCAATTTGATGCAAATGTCGGCGCGGAATATAAACCGATCGATCCTTTAAGACTTTCGCTCGATTACACGAAAAGCCGTCTGCGCCGAAACGACAATAAAGAAGTCGCTTTCGATACGAATATCTTTTCTTTCCGTTCGACGTATCAATTTACGCGATTTTTGTTTACGAGATTGCGCGTCGATTACGACACTTTGCGGGAAAATGCGAGCGGACAGTTTTTATTCGGCTGGAATCCGAATCCGGGAACGGCGTTCTACGTCGGATACAACGATAATTTCAATTACAACGGATTCAGCCCGATCACGGGGCAATTAGAAAGAGGTTTTGAAAGAAACAGCAGAACCTTTTTCATCCGCGCTTCGTATCTATTTCGAAAGAGCTTCTAACGCTCCTCCATTAACACTGAACGGCAGTAAACTTCTGGTACGAGTTTACTGCCATTTTTTATTTTTAACTAAAATTCACGGATAAATT
>DAITPE010000833.1:0-1764 GCA_036833775.1 Pyrinomonadaceae bacterium
TTAGAATGTTAATTTTTTTCGTAAAAACTGAGGCAAGTTTCACCTTGTTTCAAAATGCGCCAGCGACGAAGCGAGAAAACTTCGTCGGGAAGTTCTGTTTTGGAATGATGTTCGGCTATAAAAATGCCGTTTTGATTGAGTAATTTGTCGTTTTCACCGAAATCGCGCAAGACGAAAATATATTCGGAATCATACGGCGGATCGAAATAAACGATGTCCCAACCGTTTGATTGTTCGCGGCTGGTAAAATTTTCGGCAGAAAGATTAATAATTTCGGTTTCTTCTTCGGGAATTTTTAACAGATCAAGATTTTCTTCGATCAAGGCGCACGAACGCTTTGATTTATCGACAAATGTCGTAAATAATGCGCCGCGCGAAAGTGCTTCGATGCCGATCGCTCCGGTTCCTGCGCAGAGATCGAGAAAACGAGTTTCTTCGTCGATTCGCGGTTTTAAAATGTTGAAAAGCGTTTCGCGCAGACGGTCTGAAGTTGGACGTGTTTTATTATCCGCCGGACTTTTTAGAATTCGTCCACGGTAAATACCTGAGATTATACGCATTTTGAAAAAACTGCTTTAAAACTACGAAAAAAATAAAATGGTGGGAGTAGTTTTTCGGTTCGTCATTAAAAAAAGCCGAAAAAACTATTTTCTTTCGTAGAAACTCAAAGCCGTATCGCCTTGCACAACTACACGCCAGCGTTTCAAAACTCCCGTTTTTTCGGGGAAGAACATTTCTGCGTGATGTTCGATCACCAAAACGCCGCCTGATTTAATGGCTGCGCCGCGGCTGAGATACGAAAGAATTTCTTCGTAATTTGAATCGTATGGCGGATCGAAATAAACCACATCCCAAAAACGACGGCGTTTACGCATTCGTTTCAAATAGGGCGCAACTTCCATTTCGACGATTTCGCCGTGTCCTTCTTTTATTTTACAGGCTTCGAGATTTTTCTTGATAAAACTGCACATTTTGGCTGATCGCTCAACAAATGTACTAATCAAAGCACCGCGTGAAATCGCCTCGATTCCGACGGTTCCGGCACCGGCGCACAGGTCGAGAAATCTTCCTGCACGGATGCGTCGATAAAGAATTCGGAACATTACTTCACGAATTCGTCTTGCCGTCGGGCGAACTTTCGGGGAAGTAGAACTCGTTAGATACTTTCCTTTATGTTTGCCTTCTGTGACCTGCATATCCGAAACAATTTTAATCGGAACTTCCTTGCGCCAAGGTTTAAATCCTTTTCCCTTGGGCGGGAAATTTCTTTTCGGTTGAAATTTGTTGTTATATCCCTTTGAAAAATACTTACCACCAGCCGGTTTACGGTAATTATCTCCGCCTGAACGATTATCACGATTTTCCCTAGAATCGCGGTTATCGCGGCTTTGATACCTGTCATTACCTTCGCGCGGCGGGAATTTTCCTCTCGTATCGCGGTTTTGGAATCTATCGCCGCCGCTTCCGCTTTGTTCGCGGGGCGGATATTTTCCTTGACCTCGATATTGATTGTTTTCCCTGTCTTTGTCGTAGTATTTTCTCTGGTTAAAGGGTTTTGCTGCTTGTTGTCGTCGGTTTTCCATTTTATTTTTCCTTTTTTTATTGTGAAGGATTTAAATTAAATAAAAAAATAAATCCCTTAACTAAACCAGATTAACAAACCAAAAGAATTCGATTAAATCGGACCCAAATCCCCTATCAAAACTTTGATTTGTCATCTACTCTCAAAATTTAAAGAATTGTTTTCAGTAAACATTCAATAGC
>DAITPE010000834.1:0-1752 GCA_036833775.1 Pyrinomonadaceae bacterium
AAAGAACGTCACGAGCGTCGAAACGAGCAAAATTCCGAGCGTGTAAATGAGCGGTCGCGCGGCGCGGCTGGCGGCTTCTTTGCGGTCATTTTCCAAAATCACCATCATATACCATCGACCTTCGCTCGTCGTTTGGATCGGAATTACGTGCGCTTCGCCGTCGGCAAAATCGGCGGAATTATCCATATTCGCATTCGGAAAATTTTTCAGATCGTCGCCAAGCTTATTGCCTTCCATTAATGGCGGAAGTTTCTGTAAATCTTTCAAATTCAGATATTTAATTTGATTATTTTCATCGGTCGTAGGCAAATATTCGGGATCGAGACTGTCCGTAATTTGCCATTTATTATTGATGATGATGATGCCTTTGACGAGTTTTGAAGTTTTTTCGTCGAAAAACGATTGATTCGGACGTTTAACGAGATCGAGAATGTATTCGCTCGACGTAAAACTGTTGAAACCGAGCGTGATTCCGGCGACGAGCGCACGTTCGCGCATTTTGCGGTTCGTGTTGTTTTCTTCCTGCGTTCTGAGGTTCAAATAATATTGAAAACCGAGCGTAGCGACCAATAAAACCGCCAAAATAATCAATAATTTTCCGCGAAATGTTTTGAAATATCTCATATTCGGTTGATTTTCCGTTCAAAACTTAATCTTTTTCTTTAAGATTTTCGTCCAAATTCCTTGCCGTTTTAACAAACTGAATGTTATAGTCTTGATTAGCTTAAAGGCAAATTCTTGAAAGACAAATAAATTTCCGAATTTATCCAAGAATTTTCGCTCTCCTCGAAAACTCGTCAAAAAATTAAACTATTCAGAGGTAATCAAATATGCTGTTATGCCCGAAAAGGTGTTCATCAAAGCTGTGTTTTGTGCTTTTAATATTCGTATTCCTGTTTGCGTCAAACGCGCAAGCGCAATCGAAAAAACCTGTTAAGGGCAAACAAACTGCGGTTAAGACTGCGGAAAAATCCGCAAAAGATGCCAAAAAAGATTCCAAATCGAAAAAGGAAACTGCCACGGCAAAATCGAAAAACGATCCGAAATCAAAAGCCGATCAATCGAAAAAAGATTCTAAATCGGCAAAATCCGACGACAAAAATTCTAAAAATTCTAAAAAAGCACGAGAAGAAGCTGCTCGCATAGCCGAAGCAAAACGTGCCGAAGAAGCCAGAAGACGCGCCGCTGAAGAAGTTCGCCGTCAAGCGATTTTGGCGGAAAAACGCCGCCGCGAACAAGCCGCCCGCGAAGCCCGTGAACGTGCGCTCGCTTTTGAACGCGGACTTCGCACGACGACCGTTTCAAATATTTCAAACGACAACACCGAAGGCGAAGATTTACAGGTTCGCCGCGCCGCGATCAACGCACTCGGCAATCACGCCGGAACTGTTGTCGTAATGGAAGCGCAGACCGGAAAAATTTTAACGATCGTGAATCAAGATTGGGCGATTCGCAACAGTTATCGTCCGTGTTCGACGGTTAAATTGGTCACGGCGGTTGCGGGTTTGAACGAAAATGTCATTAATTCGGACGGAATTGTCGGCAATTTCCGTATGAATCTGGACGACGCGCTCGCATTTTCAAACAATGCGTATTTTCAAAAAGTCGGCGTAAATATCGGCAACGACAGAGTTATTGAATACGCGCGCGCGCTCGGTTTGGGCGAACCGACCGGAATCAACGATCAAGGCGAAGTCGGCGGAAAGCTTCCATATAACAACAGCAACGCGCGAATTTATTCGCACGGCGACG
>DAITPE010000835.1:0-1727 GCA_036833775.1 Pyrinomonadaceae bacterium
AGATTCCATAAAAGCCAAGCGTCAATGTTTCCAAGAAAAATCTCGTCTTTCGCATTTTCTAAATTTTCAATGAGCCAGCGGAATTTTGTTCCCGAAAAGAGCGGATCGAGGTTTAATCCGGTCTTTTCCTGCAAAACTTCCTCTAACTTTTTCGCCCGTAAGTCTTCGCAAAAATCTGCTGTCCGGCGGCATTGCCAACCGATCGCAGGTCCAAGCGGCTTGCCTGTTTGGCGATGCCAAATTGCGGCGGTTTCGCGTTGGTTGCTGATGGCAACGGCTTTAATTTCAATGTTTTCGGCTTCGGAAAGACAAACATCTATCGCCTTTTCAACGCTCTGCCAGATTTCGGCTAAATCCTGTTCAACCCAACCCGCTTGCGGATATTTTTGCGTCAGCGGAACTGATGAACCGACGAGAATTTCGCCGTTCAACCCGACCAATAACGCTTTCGTGTTGGTCGTTCCCTGATCAATGGCAAGGATCGCTCCTTGTCTCATTTTTTCGCCTCCAAGCCGACAATTTCGCAAGCGGAATCGTAAATTCCTTCGGCGTTCAAACCAAAATGATCCAAAATCCATTCGGCTGAACCCGTCGGGGCAAAAACGCCCGGAATTCCTAAAATTTTGACGGGAACGGGATGATTTGCCGTCACGACTTCGGCGACCGCACTACCTAAACCGCCGCTGATCGTCGCTTCTTCGACCGTGATTATTCGTCCGGTTTCGACCGCCGCGTCAATGATCGCCTGTTTGTCGAGCGGGGAAACCGTCGCCATATTCAAAACTCTCGCTTCGATGCCGTCCACCGATAATTTCTCGGCGGCTGCGACGGCACGGGCGACCATCGTTCCATTGGCGATAATCGTTAAATCTTTTCCTTCGCGTAATTTAAATGCTTTTCCGATTTGAAATTGATAATCTTCGGGGTGAACGGCGGGCGTTCCCATTCGGCTCACTCTGAGGAAAACAGGTCCTTCAAATTCGGCGACCGTGTTTAGTGCCTGAATAGTTTCGAGCGGATCGGCGGGAACGATAATCGTCATTCCGGCAATCGCTCTCAGCCACGCGATGTCTTCGATTGAATGATGCGTCGGTCCCAACGCTCCGTAAGCCACGCCGCTGCTGATTCCGCAGAGTTTGACGTTCGCATTTGAATAAGCTAAATCGGCTTTGATCTGTTCCAAAGCACGTCCGGTCATAAAACACGAAGCACCGCAGACGAAGGGAAGCAGTCCGCCGTTTGCCAATCCGGCGGCGACTCCGATCATATTTTGTTCGGCGATCCCGACATTGACGAGTCTTTGCGGAAATTCCTTTTGAAAATTGTTTAATTTACTGGAGCCGACCGAATCGTTGCAGACGGCAACAACTTTGTCGTTGGCACGAGCCAGTTCGACCAAAGTCTGGGAAAATCCGTCGCGGCAATCGTATAAAGCTGTCATTTGAGAACCTCTTCTAATTCTTTCAAAGCCAATTCGTATTCTTCACGATTCGGGACGCGGTGATGCCACGCCACATTATCACGCATAAACGAAACGCCTTCGCCTTTGTGCGTATTGGCGATGATGCAATTCGGTTTGTCTTTTTCAAACGGAAGCGAATTAAAAACCGACAGTAGTTCTTCGTAATTATGTCCGTCAACTTCCTTGACCGACCAGCCGAACGCACGCCATTTATCAGCCAGCGGTTCGAGGTGATTGGTGTCTTCCGTTCCCGCACCTTGCTGTA
>DAITPE010000836.1:0-1722 GCA_036833775.1 Pyrinomonadaceae bacterium
GCGTTTCGGCAATTCGTGCGCTTGGAAGTTTGAAAGATAAACGCGCCGCCGAAAAATTAATCGAACGCGGAAATTTTATTTACAGTTCGCTTTACGGAACACCAACATTTGCACCAAAAAAAGGAAGTCATTCGGAAAAAAGCGAACTTTTTGAAATTGCGACGGTTTTGGGAAGACTTCTTGCAAATTCAAACGATTCAAGCGCAGTTTCTTTTATAAAAATTTTACGAAAATTAGACAATTATTTGTCGCCCGAAACCGAAACTTCTTTGGCGCGAATTGCGCCGAAAGATTACGTCGAAACATTTTCGTCGGGCGCGGAAGCTCTTTTTACGGAAGATTGGCGGACGGCATCGGCGGTTTTTCAAGGTTTGGGAGAAATTGCCGCGCTCGAATCGAATAAAGAAAACGACGCGCTGAAATCGCAAACGCGCGTTTTGCTCGTCCAACTTATCAGCATTTGGCTGACGCACGAACAAAAATCGAATAAGACGAATCTTGCGATTCCCGATCTGTTTCGCGCTTTTGCTGCATTTAAATCGGAAAATACGTCGGGCATTTTGCGACCGATTCTCGAAGCCGAAAACGATCTTTTCGTCCGTGCCGCGATTGCCGAAATTTTAGGTGAACAACCGCCGTCAAAGGAAAACGTGAAAGCTTTGCAGGATGCTTTCAATAAGGCTTTCATTGGCGATAAAGATTACAATGACGCGCAGTTGGCGATTCTCGATGCGCTTTTCAAACTCGATAAAAACGAAGTTCCGACTACACTTTTTATCGCCATTAATTCAAAAGATTATCTCGTTCGCAAAAAAGCCGCCGACCTTTTGCAAAGCGACGAAATTAAAAAAGACGACTTTGTAAAAACTACGCTCGAACGATACAAAAAAAGCAAACGCGATCAGGTTTTGCCGTTTTCGCCAAATTCAAAACTCGGACGAATTTTGAATACGAACGCCGACTATGTTCGCGCAGTTTCGCGCAAAAACGGAAACGTGAAAGCGATTTTTACGACCGAAAAAGGAAATTTTACGATCGAGCTTGCGCCTGAAAATGCGCCTTTGACGGTCGATAATTTTATAAAACTCGCGAAAGCGAATTATTTCAACGGGCTTGCGGTTCATCGCGTCGTGCCGAATTTCGTAATGCAGGACGGCGATCCGCGCGGCGACGGCAACGGCGGTCCGGGTTGGCAGATTCGCTGTGAAGTAAATATGCTCGAATATGAACGCGGCGCGGTCGGAATGGCGCTTTCGGGCAAAGATACGGGCGGCTCGCAATGGTTTGTCACGCATAGCCCGCAACCGCATCTCGACGGCGGTTACACGGTTTTCGGAAAAGTGAACGAAAACGATATGAAAGTCGTAGATTCAATCGTGCGCGGCGACAGAATTTTGAGCGTGAAGATCGTTGAAGGAAAAGCAGTTGTGAAAAAATAGTTGTAAATTTAGAGAAAAATTATGACCAAAATTAAAAAGTTGAAATTTCTGATTCTGTTTATCGCCGCGATTTGTTTTTCTAATTTTTCGGCGTCGGCGCAAAGCGCGGGATTTATCAAAAATTCCGAAAAACCGCTTTATAAATCCGAAAGTGACGAAAAAATGAAATGCTACGTTTTCAATAAATACGTTCTGAAAGCGAATCTGAAAAAGAACGAAAAAGAAGACATCGGCACTGGCGAAGGTTTTGAAATTGAAATCTTCAAACGCGATTTGAAAAGCG
>DAITPE010000837.1:0-1718 GCA_036833775.1 Pyrinomonadaceae bacterium
AAAAGTATGAAGTATTTTACATTTTTAAAGCTTGAATTTTGTAAACGCGGTCGATGAGAACGGTTCAAGAAAACTGATTAAAAATGCAGAGCAAATTGTTCTGCATTTTTGCTTTCGAGCGATTTTTGGCGCAATTCTTTGACGATCTTGTTTTCAGAGAAAAAAGCGTAATCTTTGCTCGTGAATGAAATTTCCTTGCCGAAATCGGTTTCTTCGACGAATTTGATCTTTACTTGATTCGTGTTTTCAAAAAGCAGAAATTTATTTTTGACGGATTCGATATTTTCAAACGGAACGAAGATAAATTTCCGGTTGAAAAGAAATCTTTTGCTGATAATCAAACCGCTTTCGGTCGCTTCGACATCTTTTAATTGCCAAATTTCACGAACCAGTAAACCGTAAATCGCGCAAAGGATAATCGAAAACGCGGCGATCGGTAAACTGAAATAATTGAATAAGATATAGGAATAAATAAGCAGAAACGCCGCAAATGTAACCGCGCTTAAAACTTTATTGAATTCCGTCAAAGACGAAGAAATTTTGCGTTCCATAAATATTTATTGGACAGATTAATGTATTTTGAATAGAATCTCAATATGAATTTTTTCCAGAAAATTCTCGCCCTTAGATAGCCGCTCGTGGAAACGATTAAGTTTTGACGACGCGGCGCACGCCTTTTTTCAAATACGAATTAAAAATTACGAATTACGAATGCGAGTAGATTGAATTTTATTTATTCGTTAAAATTACTTTTTTCGAGTGGCGAGTAAAGAGTGAACAGTAGAGAGAAAATCAGATTCTCGCCACTCGTTACTCTCTACTTTTTGATCTAAATCTTATGGACGAGAAGTATTTTGCACAGAAAATAGAAGATAAATGGCAGACCAAATGGCGCGAAACAGGCGCGTTTGAAACCGACGTTGACGATACGAAACCGAAATTTTACGCACTCGAAATGTTGCCGTATCCGTCGGGAAATCTGCACATGGGTCACGTTCGCAATTATTCGATCGGCGACGCGTTGGCTTGGTATAAGCGTTTGAAAGGTTTTAATGTTCTGCATCCGATCGGTTGGGATTCGTTCGGTCAGCCGGCGGAAGATGCGGCGATCAAGCGTAAAGTTAATCCGCGCGAATGGACGGAAGCGAACATTCAGCATATGACCGGACAATTGCAGCGGCTCGGTTTGAGTTACGATTGGTCGCGTCAAATGGCGGCGCATCGTCCCGATTATTACAAATTCGATCAGTGGTTTTTCCTCAAAATGTATGAAATGGGCTTGGCTTACAAAAAGCGGACGCAGGTAAACTGGTGCGAAACCGACCAAGCCGTTTTGTCGAATGAACAGGCTTCGGGCGGTTTGTGTTGGCGCTGCGGAAATCCCGTGACGAAAAAAGATTTGGAACAATGGTTTTTGAAAACGACTGATTACGCCGATCAATTATTGGACGATATGGCGGAAATCGAAGCGGGTTGGGCGGAAAAAGTTTTGAAACGCCAGCGCGATTGGATCGGACGTTCGGAAGGCGCGTTCGTCGATTTCAAAGTTCAGCATTCAAACGAAAAGATTCGTGTTTTTACGACGCGAATCGACACGATCTACGGCGCAAACGCGATCGTCGTGGCGGCGGAACACGAAATTGTAGAAGCGAATTTCGACGGATTTTTCGATGAAACGAAAGCGGTTATCGAAAAAATTAAAGCCGATAAATTGAAAG
>DAITPE010000838.1:0-1713 GCA_036833775.1 Pyrinomonadaceae bacterium
TGCGATTTGCGATTTGCGATTTGCGATTTCACCTGCCGAAACTTCCGTCTTATTTTCCTGCGGCGTTTCTTTCAATTTTTGACTCAAAAATTTATCAACGATCGCCGCGATTTCAGCGCGTTTCGGATTCGATTTGTTCGCCGTTCGTTGTTCATTGTTCGCAGCCGCAATCGTTGGACTTTGGACTTTGGACTTTGGACTTTGGACTGAACGAGTTTCAAAAGCGACTCGTTTAATATCCATCAAATGAATCGGCGAAACATTATCTGACGTCACGTTTCCGCCCCACGAACCGCAGCCGAGCGTCATCGAGGGCGAAAGATCGGTCGAAAATCCGATCGCGCCGTGCGTCGTCGGCGAATTGATAATGACACGCGACGCAGGCATTTGTTCGCCGTATTTTATCGCGGCTTCACGCGATTGGGTATGCATTCCGGCAGTGTGTCCCATTCCGCCGAACTGCAAAATTTCCAAACATTTCTGCGCGCCTTGTTCGATGCCGTCAACGACGAAAAACGCCAATGTCGGCGAAAGTTTTTCAAACGACCAAGGAAAATCACGTCCGATTCCGCCGCAATCAGCAATCAAACAACGCGTTCCCGACGGAACTGAAATTCCCGCCAAGTTTGCGATATATTCGGCAGATTTCCCGACGATTTTCGCGTTCAAAGTTCTCTGCGGCGTAATTAAAACCGCGCCGACCTTTTCGGCTTCTTCCTTATTTAGAAAATGCGCACCTTGTTTCGTAAATTCCTCACGGACTTTATTTGCAACTGGCGCGTCGGCAACCACGGCTTGTTCGGAAGCGCAGATCGTGCCGTTATCGAAACAAGTTCCCGTCAAAATATCCGCGACCGCTTTTTGCACATTTGCCGTTCTTTCGACGAAAACCGGAACGTTTCCCGGACCGACGCCGAACGCAGGTTTGCCGGAAGAATATGCCGCGCGAACCAAACCTGTTCCGCCTGTTGCAAGAATGACAGCGGTTTTTTTGTGCTTCATCAGCGTTTCCGTGCCTTCCAGAGCGGAAGTCGTCAAACATTGAATCGCATCGGGCGGCAAACCTTCGCGCACGCCGACTTCTTTCATGATTCGCGCCGTTTCCGCGATCGAACGCGCGGCGGACGGATGCGGCGAAAGCACGATCGTGTTGCGCGATTTGATCGAAATGATGATCTTGAAAATCGCCGTCGAAGTCGGATTCGTCGAAGGAATGATCGCCGCGACAACGCCGCGCGGAGATGCAATTTCGACCACATTTCCGTTATCGCGCACCACGCCGACCGTTTTCAGATTTTTGAAATGATTCCAAACGTCTTCCGCCGCGAAACGATTTTTCTCGCGCTTATCTTCCGCTTTACCGAAACCCGTTTCTTCATTTGCCATCACGCCAAGACGCGCCGCTTCTGCAAGCGCGGCATTTGCCATCGCTTCGCAGATTCGGTCGATCTTCGCTTGGTCGAATTTCGCCACCATCGTCCACGCCAAATGCGCGGCTTCCACCGCGTCACGCGCTTCCTGTTGCGAAATTAAATCCTTATGTTCTGTTGATTCCATATTTCAGATTTCAAATTCCAAATTCCAGTCTGAAATCAATCTGGAATCTGAAATTTGAAATTTGGAATTATTTATTTCTCGATTTATTTTTGTCGTTTGCCGAAATGTCGCTGCCTGCGCCGCCCGAACCCAATTGTCCGCGACCGCCGCCCTGTA
>DAITPE010000839.1:0-1705 GCA_036833775.1 Pyrinomonadaceae bacterium
AATTTGTTTTGATGTTTCAGCGCGAAGTCGTCGAAAGAATCACGGCTGAAATCGGTAACAGCGAACGCGGTTTTTTGACTGTTTTGGTTGAGAATTATGTTGAAACCAAGAAACTTTTCGACGTTCCGCCGACTGCTTTTCGTCCGTCTCCGAAGGTTTGGAGCGCGGTTGTTTCGATTCTGCCGAAATCTGAATTTACAGTTTCGGATGAAAAATTGTTCCGCGATCTGGTCAGCGCGGCGTTTATGCAAAAGCGGAAAACTATTCAGAATAATCTCAAAAATTTTAGAAAAGCTTTGGAAATCGATTGGCAGAAAATTTTTGAAAACACACGAATCGAGCCAAACAGACGCGCAGAAACACTGTCGATTTATGAATGGCGTAAACTGTTTGAAAACATTGAAAATAATGAAAAGGATTAGAAATGATTCCAATCCTTTTCATAAAATCATCTAGTTTTCGGTCTGCAATTCATCAGGCGTTTCGGTTATTTCTTTTTTGGGCGGAAAGATCAGCGAAGCAATCACCGAAAGTGCGATCGTGCCGAGAATGAAACCCAAGCTGTAAACGATCGGAAAATGTCCGCCGTATAAAGGATTGAGCCAAACCATTTTCAATCCGACAAACACCAAAACAACCGCCAAGCCGTATTTCAAAAGATAAAATTTATCGATCACGCCCGCGAGCATAAAATACATCGAACGAAGTCCGAGAATCGCAAAAATGTTTGAAGTGAAAACGACCAACGGTTCATTTGTCACGGCAAAAATTGCCGGAACGCTGTCAACTGCAAAAATAATATCGGTCGCTTCGAGAAATAAAAGCGCGATAAAAAGCGGCGTTGCGTGTGTGATTCCGTTCTTTTTGATGAAAAAACTTTTTCCGTCGATCTCGTGCGTGACGGGCATAAAGCGTTTGAAAATTCGGATCAGAAAATTCTTTTCAGGTTCAATTTCTTCGTTGTTTGAAAAGAACATTTTGATTCCCGTGATGATCAAAAATGCGCCGAAAATGTAGATTATCCAGCTAAACTGCATCAACGCCGAACCGAGTGCAATAAATATTCCGCGAAAGATCAGCGCGCCTAAAATCCCGTAAAACAAAACTCTGTGTTTGTATTTTGAAGGAATTCCAAAGTAGGCGAAAACCAGCACGAAAACGAAAATGTTGTCGATCGAAAGCGAATATTCGAGAATGTAACCCGTTAAAAATTCGAGTCCGAGCCGGCTTCCGGTTTCCGAATCGAATTTGTTTGTGGCGTATTGATAAAAAAGAAAATTAAAAGTTAATGCTAAAACTACCCAAACGATGCTCCAGATCGTTGCTTCCTTGAACGAAACGACGTGCGCTTTGCGGTTGAAAACACCCAGATCGAGCGCAAGCATAAAAAAGACGAAAATTAAAAATGCGCCGTAAAACCACCAATAATCGGCGAAAGGAAATAAATTCATTAAATCAATCTCTCCAAAAAATTTCGCCGCAAAAGGAAAAAGACCTTTCGCGACACTTCTATCATAGAGTCGCAAAAGGTCTCGATATTTTCTCTGTCGAGCCGAACCGCTTTCGACTAAAGCGATTGTGTTGACGACTTCGACAAACCCTGTTCGGGCTATCTACTCCCCTAAAATCAAATTAAATAGTAACCAATGGAAAACCGTTTCGTCAATGTTTTTATAAAAATAATTAACGAAACGGCTTGGTTGAA
>DAITPE010000840.1:0-1699 GCA_036833775.1 Pyrinomonadaceae bacterium
GGCGGGCGAAAACCAATCGGCAAGCGCATACATTTTCGCCGTAAAACCTTCTTTGTGAAAGACTTTCTGCAAACCTTCCTCGTAATCCACTTTCCAGCCGCGAGTTTTCAAAAGCGCAAGTGTTTTTTTCGGCTGAATCTGATGTCCGGCGTAGCGGCGCGAAATTGATTTTTCCTTTAATTCGTCGTCGGTCGGTTTGTAAAGCTCGCGGAAAATCTGTTTGAAAGGCTGTTTGAGTTCATTTTCAAAACAATATCGCTGGTAATCGCTCCATTCGCCCGTTTCAAAAAGATCAACGCAATGCGCGAGGCGAATTTTGTTTGATTCGCCGAGCGAAAATTCAGCGTTTTTCGCCGAAATGAGTTTGCCGTTTTCGTAAAATCCGTGATTTTCGCCCGAAATAAAGACGAGTTTTTCGAGGTGTTTTGAAATCACCGGATGCGCGAAAAGATTTTCGATTTCTGAAAAAGTGAATTCGTCGCCGCGAATCATCGCTTCTTCCAAACCTGTGCGCGAACGGCGAAACTGCTCTTTTAAGGTCTTTTTATATTCGCCGAGTTCGAGAGTTTTCTTGTCTTTTTTGAGCGCGGGCGGAATTGCTTTCAATATTTTTTCGCCTTTGCAAGTCAAAATTTCGGCTTGTCCTTTTTCGTCAATAATGAGTTTAACGACGATTTCGCCCGCTCTTACTTCGGTTTCCGACGACAAAATTCGCTGAACTTGTTTCGATTCCATCGCCCAAGTGAGACGAATCGGGTCGGTGTAACCTGCGTTTCGTGCCAAGTTTTCCATCGAAATCCGAATCGCCAACGCTTCGCTCGTTTGTTTTTGCGCGCCGAATTGTTTGCTTTCCTTTTTGAATTTCTGCAAATATTCGTAACGGCTCAAAACGTCTTTTTCCGCGTTCGCTTTGCTCAAAGGCGCGAGTCCGTAAACGCGCAAATAATCCTGATCTCGTTTAGTTTTAACTTTTTGCGAAATTTCCTTGATCTTCGTTTTGCCCGAAATCACGTCCGCATAAAGCCTTGCGCGGCGATGCCCGTTGCCGTCGCTGATGTATTTTGCCGCGTCGTAAACGATTTCCCAACGCGGCTTTCCGATTTCTTTCAACGCACTCAAAAACCAATCTTTATCAACCGCGCCGTCTTTGAAATCCTGCAAATCGACCGCCGAATATTTGGCGATTTCGCTTTCGGCTTCTGCCGTTTGCTCACGATAACCCGAAATTTTCGTGTGCGCGTGCATCCACCAAATCGCCGAATCCAAGCCTTTCCAATTCAAAAACGCGCTCACGAATTTTTGCCATTGCGGCGCGTAAACCGCCGACTCGATCAATTGTTTTTCCGTCAATTTCGCTTGCTTTACGAGCGCGTCGAAATCTTTTTGCGTGTCGGTTTCGAGCGGAAAACAATTTTTCAAAAGTCGGCTGAAACTGCGTTGTTTGTTCACATCGTCGTTGCCGTAATAGTAATAATAACCGCGATTTAGAGGCGTTTTGCCCAAGCCTTTCAAAAGTTCGACAAAGCGTTTCGCGCCGTAAATCGTTTGCAGATTCGCCGCCAAACTCGTCACGGAAGTCGCCGTGTCGCCGCGTTTCAGTTCGATGTCGAGAATATATTCGCGCATTTCTTCAAACAGCGGCTTGAGAAACGGAAATTTTTGAAAATAATCAATTTCGTCTTCTCTGAATTTTTTGACG
>DAITPE010000841.1:0-1695 GCA_036833775.1 Pyrinomonadaceae bacterium
ACCGAACATACGAACACGGGCAACACGCCGAAAACGAACGATCTGCCGAACCAGAACAATACCCCGAAAACAAATAATTTACCGAATCAGCCGAATATGCCGACGACGACAACGACGAATTTTCCGCAGAATCAATTTCCGCAAACGCATTTGCCGCAGCATCAGCCGACAAATCAATTTCCGACCGTCCGCGTGACGCTTCCGGCAAATATCGAGATTCGCGCAAATCTGCAAAATTCGCTGTTGCGGCTCGTTTTGGGTCCGATTTTACAGCAGAACGATATTTATTTGAACACGCGTTCGATCAATAATCTGATCGACAATCACGCAAACAACGGACAAAATATTTTCGGTCAAACAAATTCTTTGCCGAAACAAGTCGGCGATCTTTTGCAGAATCTCGGCAAAACGCTTTCCAATTTCGTCAACAATCCGTCGAATCTGGACGGGAAAATGATTCATCAAGTGACGAGCGATCTCGCGCATCATTTCGAAACGGAAATTCAGGCGGTGAAAAACCTTTTGCTGAACACGCCCGGATTGGACGGAAAACATTTCGAGCAGTTAAATATCCGCGAAAGAATGCAGGCGGCGGTCGATCTGCTTCCGCGTCATATTCCCGCCGAAACTTTGCAAACTCTGCAAAATCATCCGGCGGACGAAATTTTGAACGGCTTAATGCTTGCGCGCGGTTTCGTCGCGGCAAACGAGAATGCGCCGAGCGCGAAAAATCTTGCCGTTTTGACAAACGCTTTATCAAACGAAATTTCGCCTGCCGCGCTGCGCGACATCGGTCAGCTCGTCAAAATTTTGATTGCTGACGCGGCTTTTGCGAAAACGACGGCGAATTTGGATTTGGCAGTGCAAAAATTCGTGCGGATCTTGCTCGCGAATAATGAACTCGGCGTTTTGCTCGCAGTCATCAATTTGGCAGGCGAAAGTCATTTGACCGGCGGTTTGATGAGCCGTTCGCTTGCGCTCGCGCAGATTTACGAAATGATAAATCGTTTAATCTTGGCGGGCGAAAAGGCAATGAATGAAGCGATGCCGAAAAACTCGGCGGAAAATATTCTGCAAAAAAGCGAAAAAAATAATTTCATTTCGCTTTCGGTCAAAGTTTCGGAAAAAGACGAGACGAATCCGAATTTGCAAAAGACAGGACACACGGGCGCGGAAGGCGCGTTGCGGCAGTTTTTGGAATTTAATCCGGCTTTTATGCAGGACAAATCGGCTTCGGCTTTTACGAATTCCGACGACGCAAGACAAGCGCAAAAAGATTTTGTCAGCGCGTATCAAACCGAGATCGAACAATGGCTGAGAAGCGGAAACCATCGTCTGGTGAAAGACATCGAATTTGAAAAACCGATCGGAATTGTCGTCGAACGCGAGCGCGAAGGTTATTTTTCGGCAAGCAAAGCGCGAATCGTTTTAGTGCGCGACGGTTCGGTGCAAGGTTGGCATTTCCTCAAATCTTTTTTGGTTTCATAAAGAACGGGCAAGAAAAATCCAATAAAAAACGGAGCGGCAAATGACAACCGCAGATTGTTTTTCGGGCAGTCAATTATTATCTTTAAACACATCTCCCGAAAAAAATGTGAGCAATTATCAATTCAAATTTCCCGAACTTTACCAGTTTTTCGGCGGGTATTTTTACCAAGGCTGGAGTGCGGATTATCGTTGGGAAGGCGCGAAACC
>DAITPE010000842.1:0-1688 GCA_036833775.1 Pyrinomonadaceae bacterium
TCGGACGTTTTGTGAATATTGCTCTCGAATTCATCAATTCTCCGCAAACGAAGCATTCCGATCCTTTTTTCGTCGGCGCGCAGAATTTCGACGTTCAAGCCGTGAAACTGCAATTTTTCGCCGACTTTCGGAACGTAGCCTGCTTCACTCGTAACCAAACCGGCGATCGTCGTAAAATCGTCGTCTTCGATTTCCAGATCGAAAAGACGTTCGATCTTGCCGATCTCGGTCGATCCGAGAACATCGAAATAGCCGTCTTCTCCTTCGATAATTTCGATTATTTCTTCTTCTTCGATGTCTTCGTCCTCGATCTCGCCGACGATCTCTTCCAAAATATCTTCGACCGTCACGAGTCCGGCAACGCCGCCGTATTCATCAACCACGATCGCCACTTGAACGTGGCTCGTCTGCATATTTTTCAGAAGTTCCGAAGCCGATTTCGTTTCGGGAACAAAAAACGCGGGACGAATCATTTTTTCGATGGTTTGGTCTTCCTTCCCGTCAGCCCAAGCATTGAGCAGATCGCGGACGTAGATCAAACCTTCGATGTTATCGATATTTTCTTTATAAACCGGAATTCGTGAATATTTTTCGCCGATTATCAGATCGCGCGCGGCTTTGACGGTCGAATTTATCGGCAAAGCGCAAATTTCCGTGCGCGGAGTCATAATTTCACCGGCGCGTGTTTCGGAAAATTCGACCATTGTTTCGATCAACTCGCGTTCACTTTCTTCAAGAATCCCTTCCGCTTCGCCGACATCCATCAACGCTTGAAAATCGTCGGAATTATCATCGGTTTTATCGTCCGGCGCGTCCGGCGCAACGGTCAATTCCAGCTTCTGCTGTTCCTTATTTTTTATGCGCGAAACGAACGGATCGAGCACGAAAGAAAAAATTCCGTAAAGCGGACGCACGAAAGGAAGTAGAAACATCAGCTTGTTTTCGGGATTTTTCCAAATTATGATACGCGGAATTATTTGCCTGAAAAATACTGAAATAACAAGACTTAGAACCAATGAAAAAGCGATCAGCTCGTAATGGTTCGAGGTGAAAGCCAAAACGATGATCGTCACCAAAACCGTGAAAACGATGAGCAAAACCTGCATCGTCGCCGAAAGCGAAAACTTGAAACGCGGACGATTGTCGAGAATTTCACGAAGAAAAGCGGCGGCTCTCGATGAAGGTTTTTCGTCGGCTTCGGGCGCGATGCGGCGCAAAGTGACATCGGACAACTGCGAAAAAGCCATCTCGATCGTTGCCAAAAAAGCGAGAATGAAAAGAATAATCAGCGCAATGACTATCTCAATTTCCATAAGTTCTCAATAATTTTGCCACGTTTTTATCAATCAGCCAATAAAGATTTCCGTTTTCAAGATTTACGCTCTGCGAAGGCAGTTTTTCCGGCTGAATTTCGCCTTCCAAAACTTCGCGCAAGGTTTCCGCTTTTTCTTCGCCGGCGACGAGAAAAATTACGTTTCGCGCATTATTGATGACAGGAAAAGTCAGCGTCAAACGTGTCGTGTTCAGTTTTTCAACCGAATTTTCAACCGCGATTTTACTTTTTTCATTCAATGCTTTTGTAAACGGAAAAAGCGAAGCCGTGTGACCGTCATTGCCCATTCCGAGCAAGATCAGATCGAAGCGCGGAAATTCATTTTCTCTCAGATTAAAGAATTTGATAATTTCGC
>DAITPE010000843.1:0-1688 GCA_036833775.1 Pyrinomonadaceae bacterium
CATTCAGAATCAGTTATCACGGCGGCGACGGAAACGATGTCGTCATCACGCGCGTCAATCTTGCCGATTACGATTTCGACGGCGACGGCAAAGCCGACGTTGCGGTTTTTCGACCATCAAACGGCGTTTGGTATCAATTTTTGAGCGCAAATAATGGAATCGCCGCGCCTGCTTTCGGCATTTCGACCGATAAATTAGTTCCCGCTGATTACGACGGCGACGCGAAAACCGACGTTGCCGTTTTCCGCAACGGCGTTTGGTATTATCTGAAAAGCTTGGACAATACTTTTGCCTTTTCGGTTTTCGGCGCAAGCGGCGACATTCCCGTTCCGAATGATTTTGACGGTGACGGACGCGCTGATTTTGCAGTTTTTCGTCCCGCTGGCGGAACTTGGTATCAACTCAGAAGTTTGTCTAATCAAGTTTCTGCAACACAGTTCGGACAAAACGGCGATTTGCCGCAGATCGGCGATTTTGACGGCGACGGATTCGGCGATTTGATCGTTTATCGTCAGGGAAATTGGTATGCTTTGCTCAGCGCGGACAATTCATTTTCGGCAACCGCTTTCGGAATTGCGACCGACAAACCCGTTCCCGCAGATTATGACGGCGACGGCAAAACGGACATCGCCGTTTACCGCGACGGAAATTGGTATCTTTTGAATTCGACCGCAGGATTTTCGGCGGTTTCGTTCGGCATCGCAACCGACATTCCCGTTCCGGCTGACTACGACGGCGACGGCAAAGCCGACGTTGCGGTTTATCGAAACGGAATTTGGTATCGTCTGCGTTCGACCGCCGGTTTCGACGCAGTTTCATTCGGAATTTCAACCGACAAACCGATTCCGGGCGCGTTTCAATAGAAATTGATAGCCGCGAAAAGGCGCAAAAATTGCAAAAAACAAATTAGTATTTTTTGTGACTTTTGTGCTTTTTCGCGGCTGTTTTTTTATTTCAAAATGTCGATCATTTCCTGATGAATCAAACCGTTTGAAGCGAGAATCGGCGGTTTGTAAATGTCGTAAGGCGAGCCGTCGTAATAAGTTACCTTTCCGCCTGCTTCTTCAATGAGCAATTTTCCGGCGGCAACGTCCCAAGGATTCAAGCCTTCTTCCCAAAATCCGTCGAAGCGTCCGCAGGCGACATAAGCCATATCGATCGCCGCCGAACCGTCGCGCCGCACACCGCGCGAAAAAAGCAGAAAATCGGTCAAATGCCGCGCAAAATTTTCTTTTTCTTTGAAGTTATACGGAAACCCCGTGACGAGCAAAGATTCGCTGATCTTTTCGGTTTCCGACACGAAAATCTGTCGATTGTTCAAAAACGCACCGCTTCCCTTTTCCGCCGAAAACATTTCGTCGCGCGTCGGATCGTAAGTTACCGCGATGACAATTTCGCCTTCGTTTTCAAGCGCCATATTGACGCAAAAAGCCGGATAACCGTGCGCGAAATTCGTCGTTCCGTCGAGCGGATCGATGATCCATTTGAATTTATTTTCGCCGCCGATAACGACGGCTTCGCCAGATTCTTCCGCGAGAATCGAATGTTTCGGAAAATGCGTTTTGATGCGTTCGATGATCAATTTTTCCGACGCAAGATCGGCTTCCGTGACGAGATTAATGTCGCCTTTTTTTGAAATATTTATCTTTCGCCCGTATTTTTCGAGTAAAATCTGTCCCGCCGCGCGC
>DAITPE010000844.1:0-1687 GCA_036833775.1 Pyrinomonadaceae bacterium
TGATTCTATTGCGGAAGTTTCCGCCCTTGCTCACGCGCGGGCTTCTGCTTGTTTTGTGCGGGATTCTGCTTGATTTCAAACGAAAAAGGCTGAAAATCCGAAATGTCTATCGAATCTTCAGCTTTTTTGTTTTAATGTTTTACCGTCAAGTTTAATCGCGCGGCGGCGGTTGGATAATGACGGGATATTGAATCGGTCGCGGCGGGACGGGACGGATTTCGGTGAATGACCAAAAGCGAGCCGGATTGTCGTAGCGCGGATAATTTTGGCGCGGAAAGCGTTGGACGTTGTTGTAATTGTAAAATCCGCGACCGTTGTTGTAATAACCGAAGGATGGAAAGCCGAAATTGTAGCCGTTTTGGTAAACGGGCTGAACTACTTGGCGATTGTTGTAGTAATTTTGGCGTTGGACGGCTTCGTTATGCTGTCTGATCGCGTTTAATTGCTCTTGTTGAAGGCGTTCGGCGGTTAAACGTGCCGAAAGTTCGGCAGTTTCGCGTTTGCGTTCGGCTTCGAGACGGTCGATCTCTTCGGGCGACGGTCTTCCAAGCTTTTGATAATTTTCCCGATACTCTTTCTCCGCTTTCACACGCGCTTGTTTGTATTTTTCAAGGCTCGCGTTCGTGACAGTCTTCGTCTGCGCGAACGTCGAAAGCGAAAAAGCCGCAAACAAACTCAAAAATATTGCATACTTCATAAATTTCACCTCTTGTTTTTTCTGATGATAACACGGCGGATTTCGTTTTATGAAGAAAAATGCATTGAAACCACAGATTTTCACGGATAGACACAGATAATAAGAATAATATCCGTGTGAATCTGTGAAAATCTGTGGTTTCAAATGCTTTTTCTAAGCCGTTTGATCGTTAAAATCCGAAGCTGACACCGATTCTGCCGTTGATTTTAGCGGTGCGGAAACCGTTTTCGTAATATTCGTTGTCGAAAAGGTTTTCTGCCGTTCCGAAGATTCTTAAACTCAGTTTTTCGCTCTTAAAAGGAATCGTGTAACCTGCCGTTAAGTCGGCGCGGCGGTTTCCGTCGAAGCGGTAAACGTAAGTTTGAAACGTGTTGTTGCTAAAAATCGGCGCGAGATAATTACTCGTCGCGAGGAAATCGAAATTTACCCAAAATCTTTGAAAACGCTGGTTGAAAACTAACGTAAACTGTCGTTCGGGAATGCCGAGCGTTGAAAGATTCGGGTTTCCCGTGACTTGCGGTGTGCGTTGATCGCTGTTCGTGTAGGTGTATGACGCGAAAATGTCGGTCGTCGCGGTCGCTTTGACGTTTGCGCTGAATTCCGCGCCGCGTGCGATGCCGCCTTTCGTGTTCAAGTAGCCGCCGAACGGTCTCGTTGTCGTGCCGATGTTCGGAACGACGTTGCCGTAGCCGATCGTGTCGATCAATTTTGTGTAAAAATATGTGCCGACGAGTTTTGCTTTATTGTTAAAGAGATTTTGTTCGATGCCGCCGTCGAATGCGATGGATTTTTCGGGTTTTAAGTTAGGATCGCCGAGCGCGACGAAGCTTGCTGTGCCGAAACTGCTGTAAAACGTGCCGAATCTTTCATAGAGCGACGGAACGCGGTAGCCGTTGCCGACGTGTGCGCGGAGTTTTGTTTTCGTGCGGTCGAAGAAATACGAAACTGCGCCGTCGAAAGTATAAGCGGTCGGCGGATTTTCGAGCGTTA
>DAITPE010000845.1:0-1686 GCA_036833775.1 Pyrinomonadaceae bacterium
TAAAATTGCGTCAATCCGAAAAAAAATCCATCAATCTGGAGAAAAATCCATCAATCTGGAGAAAATCACGTCAATCGGTAAAAAAATCCATCAATTTGGATAAATTTCCGTCAATCGGTGAAAATTCCCATCAATTTGTAAAAACTCGAATTTTTAGGCAAAAAATCACTTCAATCTGAAGATTTCATCGCAGATTGAAGTGATTTTTAATATTAAAAAGGATCGCCCGCGAAAGAACGCGAAAGAATACGAAAATTAAGTCTTCATTATCAATGTTTCGTATCTTTTCGCGTTTATTCGCGGGCAATTTTGTTTTGAGTCCCTGCTTTAGCAGGCGAAAGCAGCCTAAAAACTGGACTCTGAACGATTAAATTTAGGCGGCGTTGGTTGCCGCCAATTTACCGTTTCCGTTTACTTTTCCGTTGCCGTTCAATTTTGAAATAACGCCGACGGGAACGGTTAATTTTTCGGTCGGAGCTTTGAAAAGCGTCGCTTCCTTGCGCTTCATTCCGACGATCTTGCCGTATTCGGTCAGGCTTTGCGCGACGATCTGATCCATATTGTAATATTTATACGTCGCCAGTCTGCCGACAAAATGAACGTCGGTTCGCGCATCGGCTAAAGCCTTGTATTTCGCGTAAATCTCCGCGTTTTCCTTGCGCGGAATCGGGTAATACGGATCGCCTTCCGCCTGCGGATATTCGTAAACGATGCTCGTTTTTTTGTGTTCCTGTCCCGTCAGATACTTAAATTCCGTGATGCGCGTGTATGGCTGATCGTTCGGATAATTGACGACCGGCGCGGCTTGAAACTGTTCGGTGTCGTGCGTTTCGTGTTTGAATTCGAGCGAACGATACGGCAGTTTTCCAAATTCATAATTAAAAAACGAATCGACCGGACCCGTGTAGATCATATCCCGATACGGAATTTCGTGCATAATTTCGCGGTAATCCGTGTTCAGCATCACTTTAATATTCGGATGATCGAGCATCTTTTCAAACATCCGCGTGTAACCGTGTTTCGGCATCGCCTGATAAACGTCCGTAAAATAACGATCGTCGCGATTCGTGCGCGTCGGCACACGCGAAGTCACGCTCGCGTCTAACTCCGACGGGTCTAAACCCCATTGTTTGCGCGTGTAATTTTTAAAGAACTTGTCATAAAGCTCGCGCCCGACCTTCGAAACCACGACATCTTCCGACGTGCGAATATTTTCACAAGGCTCGGCAACCTTTTTAAAGAAATCTTCGACTTCAAAAGCCGTCAGATTCAACCCGTAAAGTTTATTGATCGTGTCGAGATTGATCGGCATCGGCACCTGCATCCCGTCAACATTTGCCAAAACGCGGTGCTGATATTCGCGCCATTCGGTAAATTTCGTCAGATAATCGAAAACATCCTTCGAATTCGTATGAAAAATATGCGGACCATATTTGTGAATCAAAACGCCTTCGTCGTTGTAATAATCAAACGCATTTCCCGCGATATGCGGACGTTTATCGCAGATCAAAACCTTTTTGTCAGACCCATTTGCCAATCTTTCAGCCAGCACACTGCCGGCAAATCCCGCTCCTACAATTAAATAATCAAACATCTTTGTTCCCCTTGTTCGCTCCTTTTTTCTTACTTTTTAACTTCAACTTGTTTATTAATGGAAATTTTAGAATTTGACCGCGAAACACGCGA
>DAITPE010000846.1:0-1681 GCA_036833775.1 Pyrinomonadaceae bacterium
ACGATCTTTTAAGTAAAGAGATCGATGTTTTGACCGTTCAGCAGGAAATCAACACACAAGCCCGCGCCGACATCGACCGTTCACAGCGCGAATATTTCTTGCGTCAACAGTTAAAAGCCATTCAATCGGAGCTCGGCGAAGGCAACGAACTTTTCGAGGAAATCGAGCAATACCGCGACAAAATCCTCAAAGCGAAAATGCCCGAAGGCGCGGAAGAAGAATCTCTGCGGCAATTGAAGAAACTCGAAAGAATGCATCCCGACACGGCTGAAACCGCGACCTTAAGGAATTGGCTCGACATTATGACCGAGCTTCCTTGGTCGAAATCTTCAAAGGATAATCTGAATCTGAAAAAAGCCGAAAAGATTCTCGACGAAGATCATTACGGCTTGGAACGCGTCAAGGAAAGAATCGTCGAAGCGCTTGCGGTCAGAAAATTGATCGAAAAGCCGAAAGGCTCGATTCTTTGTCTGGTCGGACCGCCGGGAGTCGGGAAAACTTCGCTCGGACGTTCGATCGCGCGCGCTTTGAATCGTAAATTTATTCGTCTGAGCTTGGGCGGTTTGCACGACGAAGCCGAAATTCGCGGTCATCGCCGAACTTACGTCGGCGCGATGCCGGGACGAATCATACAGGGAATTCAGCAGGCGGGAACGAATAATCCGCTGATGATTCTCGATGAGATCGACAAGGTCGGCGCAGATTTTCGCGGCGATCCGTCGTCGGCACTGCTCGAAGTTCTCGACCCCGAACAAAATTCGTCGTTCCGCGATAATTATCTCGGCGTGACGTTCGATCTTTCAAACGTGATGTTTATGACGACGGCGAATGTGTTGGACACCATTCAACCTGCGTTGCGCGATCGTATGGAGATCATTCGTCTTTCGGGTTATACAGAAGGAGAAAAGATCGAAATTGCCAAACGTCATTTAATTCCGAAACAGATCGAAGAAAACGGACTCGAAAAAGACGACGTGAAATTCGACCGCAAAGCTCTGGTTACGATCGTCACCGAATACACGCAGGAAGCCGGACTTCGCCAACTCGAAAGGGAAATCGGAAAGGTTTGCCGTAAAGTTGCGCGGAAAAAAGCAGAAATGGAAGATGGGTTTAAACCTGTCAAAGTGACGGCGAACACGGTCAAAGACTATTTGCGTGCGCCGAAAATCTTCCGCGAACACGCTTTGAAAAAAGATTCGATCGGAACCGTGACGGGCTTGGCTTGGACGGCGGTCGGCGGCGATATTTTGTTTATCGAAGCACTTCGCACAAAAGGCAAAGGCAGACTGCAATTGACCGGACAGCTCGGCGAAGTGATGCAGGAATCGGCGCAGGCGGCGTATTCTTATGCGAAAGCGCGCGCCGTCGATCTCGGCATCAATCCAGAAGATTTTGAAAACTTCGACATCCACGTTCACATTCCCGAAGGTGCGATTCCGAAAGACGGACCTTCCGCCGGAATTACGATGGCAACCGCGTTGGTTTCGGTTCTTTCGCAAAAACCCGTCAGAAAGGAATTGGCGATGACGGGCGAAATAACTTTACGTGGCAACGTCCTGCCGATCGGCGGAGTCAAAGAAAAGGTTTTGGCGGCGCGTCGTGCAAATATCAAAAAAGTAATTCTTCCCGAACCGAACAAACGCGATCTGGAAGATTTACCTCAGGAAGTTTTGGACGATTT
>DAITPE010000847.1:0-1681 GCA_036833775.1 Pyrinomonadaceae bacterium
GTTCGTTCGCGCTTCACGCTCATTGCCTGCGAGGGCGCAGGCGTTCCCATTATTTCCAAGTTTTCTTGATCGGATGCGCTTCGGTATTGAAGATCGTTTTATTGAAATCCAAAGTCTTCGGCGGCGAAAACAGCAAATAATAATATTTCAGGGTTTCGGCAAAGAAAAAACTGTGCATATAATCATTTTTTTCCTTTGTCACGACCGATTTCAACCCCGTATAAGCAACGTCAGTTTTGCAGTATTTCACCGTATCTTCAAAAAAGGTTTTGCCCATTTCGACATACTTTTCGTCTTTGGTGTAATGATAAAGATAATAAGCCGATTCGACGATTTCGGGACGCAGTTGATAACCCGGAGAAGTCGCTTCCTGTTTTTGATAATCGTAAACTTCGGGTTCGATGCCGTGTTTCGTCCACATTTTATAGCCCGAATCCTGCAAACGCTTCGCTTTGTCCAAATCTCCGCTCATCGCTAAAACTGCCGGAAAAAAAGCATCGAGCGCCCCGTAAGTCGGCGCACCGCGTTTGCCCGAATTCATATCGGCGTGACCGTACCACAGCTCGCCGCGAACTTCGTCAGCCAGATATTTATTGATCGAAACGATCGAATCTTCCCACATTTTTTTGCAGTCTTTATCGTCGAAAAGAATCGCGCATTTCAGAAGATATTCGTAATAAGAATCGATTCCGCCGCTCACGTGGCTGTCCGCGTTCGTCCATTCGCCCGTTTCGACGTTGATATTTTCGCCGACCAGCCCGATCTTCGAACGCCGATTGTAAGTTTCGACCAAAGCTTTCTTGGCTTTTTCGTAATAGATTGGCTTGTTCGTCAATTTCGCAAGCGTGCCGAATTCGATCAGCAAAGTTCCCGTTTCCGCCGGATTCGAGATCGGGTCTTTCGTTTTGCCCGTTTTGAGATTGACGTAACGATAAGGCATTCCCGTCGGCGAATTAAACGCGGGAAGCAAACGCGTTCCGAGATCGTCGGCAAGCGCGAGCAGTTTTTTATCGCCCGTCATTTGATAACTCGAAAGCAATCCGCCAAGAATCCGAATCGTAATCTCGAAATTCTGCACGTCGAGGTCTTTATCAAACGACAAATTTGCCGTGATAAACTTCCGCGTTTCGTCGGCTTCCTTTTTAAAACCCAACAAATAAAGCGAATCGAGCGAATCAACCGGAGTCATCAAAAGCGCGTCGCCATACCAATCACGATAACTTTTCGAAAGCGGCTTCAAATCGTCGTGATTCCAAGCATATTTTTTATAACCGTTCCAAGCGTGTAAAAACTCCGCTTTGACCTGCGCGGCGAGTTGTTTTTTATTAACTTTCGTTTGCGCGAAAGAATTTAAAACGAAGGCGAAAAGCAGGAAGATTGAAATGGTTATTTTTATTTTCGTCATTGATGTATTTTCCAATCAGTTAAAAGTATCTTCAGCATCTTTAGGCAAAGGCGCGTCAAAATCTTTCGGAGTTGTAAATTTCCCTTTGCTCAAACCATATAGACGTTTGTTCGATGATTTCTCTTTCTTACATTGCTCTGCATAAAGTAAAGACTCGCGTAAATCTTCTTCAACAAGATAAGGATAAGCGCAAAGAATTTTTTCAAACGATTTTCCGGCAGCGATCAAGCCAACGAGCGTCTCAACCGTTACGCGCGTCCCGCGAATGCAAGGCTT
>DAITPE010000848.1:0-1676 GCA_036833775.1 Pyrinomonadaceae bacterium
CTTCCATATTTACGACGCGTTTGTAAGCGTTTTCGACCTCGAAAGTTCTCTTTTCAAGCTGAACAATGACGAGCCGAATTCCGTCTAAAACGTCGAGCGGCTCAAAACCCGTGACCACGATCGGGACTTTGTATTTTTCAGCGAGCGGCGGATATTCCGAAAAACCCATCACCGAACAAACGTGTCCGGCGGCGAGAAATCCCTGCACGCGATTTGTCGGCGATTCCATAATCGCGGCGATCGCGGGCGGTACGAGAACGTGCGAAACGAGCATCGAAAAATTCTTTAGATTCTGTTGTTTAGCAAGAAAAACCGCCATCGCATTTGCCGGTGCGGTCGTTTCAAAACCGACTCCGAAAAAGACAACTTGTTTATCGGGACTTTCACGCGCAAGCTTGACGGCATCGAGCGGCGAATAAACCGTCCGAATGTCGCCGCCTTCGCTTTTGATGCGAAACAAATCCTTTTCCGAACCAGGAACGCGCAGCATATCGCCGAAAGAACAAAAAATCACATTCGGTTTTTCGGCAATCGCCAACGCTTTATCGATCACTTCGAGCGGCGTAACGCAAACCGGACAGCCCGGACCGTGGATAAGTTCGATTTTTTCAGGCAAAAGCTGGTCAATTCCGTTGCGAATGATCGAATGCGTCTGCCCGCCGCAAACTTCCATAATCGCCCATTTTCGCGTCGTGATCGCGTCGATTTCGTCAAAAAGTTTCTTTGCTAATTCGGGATCGCGGAATTCTTGCTGATATTTCATAAAACCTCTTTAAGACATTTTTCATCCACAGATGAACACAGATAAACTCAGATAAATACCAGATTTATCAATAAAATATCTGTGTCGATCTGTGTTCATCTGTGGATTATTTCCTTCTTAATTCGCCGTTTCAAACGAATATTTCGTTTGTTCTGCCGCTTCGTCGTTGGCGTTTAATTCTTCTTCCAAAATTCCCATTTCGCGGAAAACTTGAAGCGTTTCGAGCGCAGATTTTTCGTCGATCTTGGAAATTGCAAAACCGACGTGAACGATCGTGTAATCGCCAACCTCGATGTCGGGCAAATACGCCAGACAAACTTCTTTCGTAATGCCGTCAAAATTGACTTTGCCCATCTTCGTGCCATGGGCTTCGTAAACTTCCGTGACTTTTCCCGGAACTGCTAAACACATAAATTTTCTCCGAAAAATATTGCAAAATTAAAAATGTAAAAGGCAATTTTTTTTTACTTTTTAACTTTTAATTTTTAACTTTCTGGCAGCAATTACCGCTTGACCAAGTGCCAAACCGCCGTCATTTGGCGGAACTTTGCTGTGAATCAAAGCTTCAAAATCGTTTCGATTCAATAAATTAACTGCTTTCTTCAAAAATGAAACATTCTGAAAACAACCGCCGCTCAAGGCGACTTTATTCAAATTCAATTTATTTCTAAATTTCAAACTCAAATCCAAAGTCAACTCGGCAACTGCATTATGAAACTTTGCGGAAATTATCGAAACATCAAGATTTTGCCGAACATCCGCAACCAAATCTTTGACCAAATTTCGATAATCTATCAAAATCGTTTCATTTTCAATAAAATCGAATTTATAAGAATCGGAAATCTTTTCATCCATCAAAGATTCAAACTCGATTGCCGCTTGCGCTTCGTAAGTCGCTTTTTGTCTGACATTT
>DAITPE010000849.1:0-1657 GCA_036833775.1 Pyrinomonadaceae bacterium
GTTGTTCAATTCCGGCGAGTTCTTTTGCCAGATTTTTCTTGAATTCGATCTGCATTTGTCTGGCGATTTGGATTCTTTGCGCTTGCGGCGAACCTGCGCCGTGCATCGATTCGGTTAAATAGCCGACGGCGTTTCTGCCCAAAGTCATATTTTCGATCAAACGCAAGATTCTGACGCGGTTTTCGGTCGGAACGTCGGCGCGTCCTTTTAAGTATTTTTCCAGTAAATGTCCGATTTCTTCGCTTTTGAAATCTTTTTCCGACGGCATCGTGACGACCATTCCGCCCGCTAAATCCTGCGCCAAACGGCTGATTTCGTAAGGCATTCTTGTGACGTGATGTTTACAGACGTTGGCGATCATATCGTCGTTTATGAAAGCTCCGCTTTTTGTCGGTTTCGATTGGTAGCTCGAAGCGATTCCGGTCGCGTAAATCGTTTCGTTCAAATGCGTCATTTCGACGAGCTTGTCTTTGATGTGCGAAACTTTTTCGACACCGTTGTATTCCGCAATCTGCGCCGCCGCGCCGATCAAAACGTCGCCGACGCCGGATTTGCAGACGTAACTGCGGCGATGATAACAGGTAAATCTTTCGACCAACATTGACGCAAATTCGGTTTCGCCGTTCATAAAAATTAGTTCGTTCGGAATGAAAACATTTTCAAAAATCACCATCGCTTCCTGTCCGCCGAAATTATTATTTCCCGTGTCGATCGTGCCGCCTTCCATTGCGCGCGTGTCGCACGATTGGCGACCGTAAATATATGTAATTCCTTCCGCTTCGACCGGAATTGCGCCGACGATCGCGTAATCTTTGTCGTTTTCCGTCAAGCGCATCGTCGGCATCACGATCAGCCAATGCGAATTTAAACAGCCCGTTTGATGCGCTTTTGCACCGGAAATATAAACGCCTTTGTCGGTTTTTTTGACGATGTGAACGAACAGATCGGGATCGGCTTGTTCGTGCGGTGACAAACTGCGGTCGCCTTTCACGTCGGTCATTGCGCCGCCGATGACGAGATTCTGTTTTTGGACTTTTTTAATAAATTCTTTGAGGCGTTCGTGATAATCGGTTTGATATTTTGCGTCGATTTCAAAAGTCGTCGAATAAAGCGAATTGAGCGCATCCATTCCGACACAGCGTTGAAAACAAGTTCCCGTAAGCTGTCCCAAACGCCTTTGCATTTTGTTTTGCAAAACGACTTCATCGCGTGACATTGCAATATTTAGAAAACGATTTACTTTCTCGCCCGTCAAATGCGAAGTTGCCGAAGCTAATTTAGGTTCGCGTTCGGCTAAATCGTAAGTTTCGGCAACCGCGTTGATGCTCGGACGAATCATCGGATGTTCGACAATATCTTCGACCAATTCGCCGAAAAGATAAACCTTTAATTTTCGTCCGCGCAGAGAATTTATGTAATCTTCGCTCGTTTTGATGATTATTTCGCTTTTACTCATAATGAAAAATGCAGGAAAAATTATGTAAAAATATATTTAATAATCGATTGTTATTAAATAATTGGTAACACCAATTAAATTGTTCATTATTAGGAATTTTATTTAAAAATATCTTGACAATTAATATTTCTTTATCTAAATTTAAGTAAAATTCTACCGAACGGTAAGTAAAAATAACACAAAAAAGTTAGGCAAACAATA
>DAITPE010000850.1:0-1643 GCA_036833775.1 Pyrinomonadaceae bacterium
TTTTTCGAGCCTTCGACTCCAGCGTTTTTGATCAGCGTTTCCGTTTTTTTGCGCAAATCAATGAGCGGAACTTTCATTTCGGCGGCAACTTTGCGAACGGCTTCGGGGTATTCGCCGTGCGTATCGTAAAATTCGCCCTTATCAATGAAACGCCGCCGCATAACGGGAGTTAATAAAACAGGATTAGCTTTTTTCGCCCGAATTTCGTTGACAAATTTAATCAGATTTTCGCGGTATTCGACGTTCAGTGCGGTGTAGCGTTTCGGGTCTTCGGTCTTTTCGTCGTAATGCCCTGTAACCATCCCATAAAATAGAGCCGACAAAATTACAGTTTTCAGTCGAAATAACAAATAAAGGAGAACCGAAAACAGTGACGAAAAGTAAGTTTAGTGAACATCAGATCATCAATATTTTGAATCAGACGGAAAACGGAAGGACGGTCGCCGAAGTGTGCCGGGAAAACTCGATTTCGAGTTCCACATATTTCAAGTGGAAGAATAAGTATGGCGGAATGGAAGCGTCCAACTTAAAACGAATTCGAGATTTGGAAGATGAGAACCGGCAATTGAAAAGAATGTTCGCCGATCTGTCGTTGGAGAATCGCGCCATTAAGCACGTAATCGAAAAAAAGCACTGGAGACGGAAGCAAAAATAGCGGTCGTTCGGCATTTGCAAACTGAACATCAGATGGGCGAACGCCGCGCTTGACGATTATTTAACTTGGCGCGTTCGGTCTTTCGATATGCGGCACATCCGCGTGACGACAGCGAAGTCCAAACGGCTTTAACAGAATTGGCGGCAGCGCATCCCGAGTTCGGGTTCCACAAGATGTTGAGGAGATTGAGTAATTTATGGAATCACAAACGAGTCTATCGAATCTATTGCCAGTTGAAACTGAACTTGAAACGGAAACATAAGCGAAGATTTCTAACGAGAAATCCGCTTCCGCTCGCAGTGCCGTTTGCAGCCAATCAAGTGTGGTTGGCTGATTTCATGAGTGATGCGTTATGGGACGGCAGACGTTTTCGCACTTTCAACGTGATCGACGATTTCAATCGCGAGACTTTAGCAATTGAAATCGATACCGGCATTTCAACTCAAAGAGTAGTGCGAATTCTGGATCAAGTTGCCGTTTGGCGCGGACTTCCTAAACGCATCCGATTCGACAACGGACCGGAACTAACGGCTTTGGCAGTCGCCGATTGGGCAGAAGAAAACGGAGTCGAACTTGAATTCATCAGTCCCGGCAAGCCGATGCAAAACGGTTTCTTGTTTGTCTGTCTTTTCAACTACTGATTCGCTATTACACGGATTTTCCATTTTCAAGACGAAAGTTTGAAACAGAACCGTTTATCGTTTCAAACAAAACTTATTTCGCCAAGCAATCCCGACTGAAAACCAATTTATCGAGGCTTTCACCGTCGCTGCATAATTTCAGTGAATAATCTTTGAAAAGCACGGTTTCAACTGTTAGAAAATAAAACAGCAGCAATTAATCTGCTAGTTTGTATGACTCACTTTTTTTCCTGATTTCTCTTTTGAAAATTAAGTTTCAACTCTGTTACTCGGATTAATTTCAAGCGGTTTCATTTCACCGAGCATCGTCGGGATAAGTTCGGCAACCGTCGGGTGAATATGAACGG
>DAITPE010000851.1:0-1635 GCA_036833775.1 Pyrinomonadaceae bacterium
CGTGTCGGAATCCAAAACGGAATTCGCATTTCCGACAGCTACGGATTTGGATTTAACTTCATCCTTCATCCCTCTGCCCTCATCCTTCTGAGCCAACTCGTCCATCGCATGAAGCCCGTCAAAGGCATCACGCGCGTAAAAAAGTTTGCCTTTGTAAAGCGGAACAAGATCATTATCGACATATTTACGATTCAACGCCGCGCCGCCCAAAATGACGGGAACATTGATGCCGCGCTCGTTCATGATTTCGAGATTGTCGCGCATAATGAGCGTCGATTTGACGAGCAAACCCGACATTCCGATCGCATCCGCTTTGGTTTCTTCGTATGAATGCAGAATTTCCTCGATCGTCTGTTTGATGCCGATATTATGGACTTTGTAGCCGTTGTTGGTGAGAATGATGTCCACGAGATTTTTGCCGATGTCGTGAACGTCGCCTTTGACGGTCGCCAAAACCATCACGCCTTTCGACGTTTCGCCTTCAACCTTTTCCATAAACGGTTCGAGGAATTTGACCGCCGTTTTCATTACTTCCGCCGACTGCAAAACGAACGGAAGCTGCATCTGTCCCGAACCGAACAGATCGCCGACGGTTTTCATTCCGTCGAGCAAAATGTCGTTGATAATTTCGAGCGCGGGATATTTTTCGAGAGCTTTGTTGAGATTTTCTTCCAAACCGATCTTTTCGCCGTCGATAATGTGATGTTTAAGCTTTTCTTCGATCGAAAGATTCGACGTGTCAACCTTCATCGACTTCGCCGTTTTGCCTTCGAACATCGTCGTAAATTCGCCGAGCGGATCGTAAGTGCAAATGTCGCCTTCAAATTTTCTACGGTCGTAAATCAAATCGAGCGCAACGTCGATTTCGTGTTCGTTGAAACGATTTAACGGCAGAATTTTCGACGCATTAACGATTGCCGAATTCATTCCGGCTTCGACCGCTTCGTGCAAGAAAATTGAATTCAAAACGACGCGCGCCGCCGGATTCAAGCCGAACGAAATGTTTGAAACGCCCAAAATAATGTTCGCTTTCGGCATTTCCGTGTGAATCGTTTTAATTGCTTCGATCGTCGATTTCGCATTTGCGCGGTCTTCTTCGATGCCCGTCGAAATCGGCAAAGCAAGCGGATCAAAGAAAATATCGTGCGCTTCGATGCCGAATTCGGTCGCTTGTTTGAAAGCTCGACGCGCGATTTCGACCTTCTTTTCAGCCGTTCGCGCCATTCCGTCTTCGTCAATCAACCCGATGACGATCGCCGCGCCGTATTCGTGAGCGAGTTCCAAAAGTTTAATAAAACGCGGTTCGCCGTCTTCGTAATTCGTCGAGTTCAAAATACATTTGCCGCCTGCGAGCTTCAATCCGGCTTCCATTTTTTCCCACTCGGTCGAATCGAGCATCAAAGGAATTTTGACGTTCGTGACGAGTTTAGAAACAAGTTCGTGCATATCCGCAACGCCGTCGCGCCCGACGAAATCGACGTTCACATCCAAAATATGTGCGCCTTCGCGTTCCTGTTCTTTCGCGAGTTTGATAAGTCCGTCCCAATCTTCGGCGTTCAAAAGATCGCGCATTTTCTTCGAACCCGAAGCGTTGACGCGCTCGCCGACGATCAAAAACGAATTGTCCTGCGTGTA
>DAITPE010000852.1:0-1624 GCA_036833775.1 Pyrinomonadaceae bacterium
TTTTCAATAAATCTTTTGCGAATTTTGTGCCTTTTTGCGGCTATTAATGATTTCTGCTCAAATTTAAAGTTTAGTCTTTAAATTGAAGCTGTTCGATGATTTCCTTCATATATTTTTTGCCGAGTTCCAAATCTTCGGGTTTTAATGAAACTGCACCGACCACGGCGTGACCGCCGCCGCCGTATTTTTCGCAGATTTCGGCGATGTTGTGTGTGCGCGGACGCGGTGCCCAAGGATTCGAGCCGACCGAGATTTTCGTGCGAAACGCGCTTTGCGAAAGCGAGACGTTGTAGGTTGTTTCGGGGAAAAAATAATACGGAATGAATTTGTTATAGCCTTCGATGCCGTCTTCGGTTAGATCGAAACTGACCACGCCGCGTTCGTATTTCGAACGCGCTTTGATGATTTCGACGCTTTTCCAATGCTGTTCGAGAATCGGCGCGAGTTTTGCTTTGATTTCGTCGCTTTCAATAATTTCGTTAAGCGTTTTTTCGGTCAGATCGCGGATAATTTTTTCGACAAACTTCTCGTCCTTTTCGCCTTCGATCACCTGCATCAATTTTAACGCCGACGAACGAAGCTCGACGCATTGCGCCGGAGATTCGTAAAGTGCGCCGTCGATGATGTGCGCCCATTCGATAAGTTCGGCAAGGCGTTCGTCTTCAAAACCGAATTTTTCTTTCGCAACTTTCGCGATAAATTCAGCGCAGGATTTGCTCGTTGTATCGAGAAACTTTTTACCGCTCGTGTCGGCGCGGAAATGCGCTTCGTCGGCTTCCGATAAAAACGCCGATTGATGATGATCGAACCACCAAGTCAGCCGTTCGTCGGGACAATATTTGAAATCGACGATCGCGTTTTCGTCGCCGTCGAACTGATCGCAATCAAAAGCGTTTCCGGCGCGGTGCATCGTCGGCGTATAGAAAATTTCGGCTTCGTTATCGACAATCGTTCGGTAAAATTTGGTAAAAATTGCGGCGGAAGAAACGCCGTCAAAGCAGTTTCCGTGATAAAGTATGCGAAGTTTCATATAATTTCTTTTTGCCTAAATACAGGCAAAACATTTTAGATTAGTAGGCGAAAAGATTTTCGTCAAGCAAAGTTATGAATATTCGTCTTGCAACAGCAGCAGACGCAAAAAATCTCGTCGAATTCAATCAGGCAATGGCGCTCGAAACCGAAGGAAAACGGCTCGATTCCGACATTTTAACAAACGGTGTCGGCTCGGTTTTTCAAGACGAAAAGAAAGGTTTTTACGTTGTCGCCGAAGAAAACGGAACGATTTGCGGCGGTTTGATGGTCACTTTCGAATGGAGCGATTGGCGCAACAGTTGGTTTTGGTGGATTCAGAGCGTTTATATTCTTCCCGAATTTCGCGGTCGCAGCATTTACCGTTCGATGTATGAATTCGTCAAAGAAAAAGCTGTTGCGGAGAAAAATGTTTGCGGTTTTCGGCTTTATGTCGAAAAGGAAAACGGAACTGCTCAAAAGGTTTACGAAAAACTCGGAATGGAAAGCTCGCATTATTTGATGTATGAAGAAATGCTTTAAAAATAAAAAAAAGGTGGGAATTTTATCTGAGTAATAAAATTCCCACCTTAAGAAACATTTAAAGAGCAAAATC
>DAITPE010000853.1:0-1624 GCA_036833775.1 Pyrinomonadaceae bacterium
ATTGAAATCTACGCCCGACGTAAAAGAAAATTTCAAGCGAAAATATAAATTTTCTGCGGCGTATTTATTGGCGAGTGTCTGAGCTTCGCCCGGTGTGTAGGCGATAAACCAAGCGTATTCGAATCGGGCAGGCTCACTTCGTTCGAGAATTGCGTGAAATTTCATCTGACGCTCGGTTTTATCAAGCTCTATCATATAACGCGCTGTCTGAGCGAGACGATAACCGCAATTCCCGTAACCGTTTATTTCCTTGATAAAATCATCAAGAACGACTTCGTGCAAAAAAATATATTTGTCCGTTAAAGTTTCACAATCTTTAACATTCGCAACTTCAGAATTAATGGAAGTGCTTTTTGAAATTGTTTGAGCATGAACTTGTAAAAAAGCCGAAATACAGACGATTTGAATAAACAGAAAAAATATATTCAGCAATTTGCGAGAGTTTTTCATAATCACTTATTCTGACGAATTTTTGTGATAGCAGTAAAGAAAAATTTGTATTCTTTACAATAATTTACGGAATACTTCATCCAAATTCAACTCATTAACATTTTCGACATCAGCACAAATTTCCATCAGCAATTTATCCTGCGCATTGCCTTTTTCTTTTGCTACAGAATAAGGCAAATCTTCGCGGAAAGTGACCATTGAATATTTTGAGAAATAATCGGGAAAAGTTTGTTCGAGCTTGGTTTCGAGTTCGCGTTTGCGCTGGAAAATCGGATTGGCGACGGCGTCGCGCATTTCGTAGAAATTTTCTTCCGCCATATCGGCGATCGCGTCGGCGTTCGGTTTGCGGATTTCGGTGAATTCGTTGAAAACTTTTTCCCAATCCGTGCCGTCATTTTCGATAAGTTCGTTCAAAATGCGGCAATCTTCAAACGAAGCGTTCATTCCTTGCCCGTAAAACGGCACGACGGCGTGTGCCGAATCGCCGATTAATAAACTTTTTCCGCCGACATTCCACGGAAAACATTTGACCGTTCCGAGATTTCCGGTCGGATTCGTGAAAAAATCTTCGATTAGAGTCGGCATCAGCGGAATTGAATCGGCAAAATTCGTTTCAAAGAAATTCATCAAAGATTTTTCGTCCGTTAATTGCTCGAAACTGTTTTCGCCTTTATGAGCGAGAAAAAGTGTGCAGGTAAAACTGCCGTCAAAATTTGGCAAAGCGATCATCATAAACGAACCGCGCGCCCAAATATGAAGAGCGTTTTTCTCCATTTGAAAATCGCCGTTTTCGGTTGGCGGAATGTGAAGTTCTTTATAACCGTGTTCGAGCCAGCTTTGTGAAAAATTGAAACGCGGAACGCCGCCACTCCTCATCCATTCTCTTATTGCTGATCCCGCGCCGTCTGTTCCAATAACTCTTGCGTCTTTAATATATTTAAATTTCTTGGTTTCTTTATTCGCAAAAGCAAGTGCCTTTTCACCGTATGCTTCAAATCCTGCACAAAACCAATTAAAGTGGATTTGCATACCGTGTTTTTCGGCTTCGTTCATCAAAGCAATGTTTAATCCGGCGCGTGAAACCGAGTTGATAAATTCGCCTTTTCGCCCCGAATACGGCAGAAGTTTTTGATTTCCCTGAACGTCGTGAATCATTCTGCCATACATCGGAACG
>DAITPE010000854.1:0-1600 GCA_036833775.1 Pyrinomonadaceae bacterium
GAAGTGACGAAAATTAATCAAAAAATCGTTGACCGCACGCCCGAACGTCATTTCAAATACACGTCGAATTACTGGAAAGCTTGGGTCAATAAAAACGACATCGATTTCGGCGATCTGATGCCTGAAATTATTGACCTTTTCAAGCGTTCGCTACTCGTTGTGCGCACACAAATCGACGCTGACGGCGCGATTTTAGCCGCCAACGATTCGGACGTGACCGAACGCGCGACCGATCATTACAGTTATCTTTGGACACGCGACGGCGCATTTGTCGCCAACGCGCTCGACCTTGCGGGTTATCCGTTTTTGACGCGCAAATTCTTCGATTTTTGTAATCAAATTGTTCATAAAAACGGCTATTTTGTCCAAAAATATAACGCCGACGGCACGATCGCTTCGGGTTGGCACGCGATGTGGGACATTTGGGAAAAGAAAAAACTTACGCCGATCCAAGAAGACGAAACCGCGCTCGTGCTGTGGGCTTTGTGGGAACATTACAACAAGGAACGCGACATCGAATTTATCCGCCGCATTTATCGAAATTTGATCGTGCGCTGTGCCGATTTTATGAACGATTTTCGGCACGAACATTTGAATTTGCCGAAACCGAGTTGGAATCTTTGGGAAGATCGGCGCGGAATTCACACTTTCACGGTTGCGAGCGTCATCGCCGGACTTCGCGCGGCGGGAAAATTTGCGCGGCTTTTCGGCGAAGACGAAAATGCTGAACGCTGGGAAAAAACCGCCGACGAATTTACGATGGGAATGCGCGAACATCTTTACAGCAAAGAATTGGGAAGATTTTTGCGTTCGCTGCAATTTAACGGCGACGAGCATTATGAACACGACGCGAATATCGACGCTTCGATGTTCGCGGTTTTCTATTTCGGAGTTTTGCCGACCGACGACGAAATGGTTATCAAAACGATGAACGCGATCGAAGAAAATCTGTGGGTAAAAACCAAGATCGGCGGCGTCGCGCGTTTTCAAGACGACGGTTATATGCGGATTTCGCAGGAAACGACGGGAAATCCTTGGTTTATCTGTACGCTCTGGCTCGCGGATTATTATATCGCGGCGGCGAAAACGAAGGAAGATTTGGGCAAAGCTTTGTGCATTCTCGAATGGACGACGATGCGCGCGCTTCCGTCGGGCGTTTTGGCGGAACAAGTCAATCCGCTCAACGGCGAACACGCTTCCGTTTCGCCGCTCACTTGGTCGCATTCGACATTTGTCGCAACGGTGATGAATTATTTGAAAAAACTGAAAGTATTGGAAAAATAATTATGGAGAAATATCAAACTGTTGGTCCTCGCATATTGGCTTCGATAATTGATTCGCTTGTAATGATGCCGTTCAGTATTATTGGAACTTTTGCGGCTGGTTTAGGTTCCGTGCATCCTGTATTTGCCGTGATCGGCGCAAATTTGCCCGGAATTTTGTCGGTTGTTTACATTACGTTTGCACACGCTTATTACGGGCAAACGGTCGGCAAAAAGGTAATGAAAATAAAGGTTTTGGACGACTCCGAGAAGCCGCTCATTTTCGGTCAAGCCGTTTTGCGAAGCTTGCCGCAGATCGCAACGGTGTTTTTCGTTTT
>DAITPE010000855.1:0-1589 GCA_036833775.1 Pyrinomonadaceae bacterium
GATAACTGATTCTGAATGCCGTATTCAACGCGCCGCCGAAAACCGCGCCTTCGGGAGCATTAAAAAATGTTCCGCTAATCTGGTCGGTTCCGTCGTTTTTAATGATCGTAAAAGAATCGCCGATCGCGCTTTGAAAATTGTTCCACGGAATCGGTGCAAGTCTGGCGTTATTCAAAGTTACCGTTCCCGTGACGTTTATTTGATCGTGTCCGTTTGTGCCTGCCGTCGTGCCGCCGATCTTGATCGCGAGATTGCCGTTTGCCGTAAAATTCAAATTTCCTGTCGTTAAAATTCCTGTCGGAGAAGTCAAAGTTCCCGCACTCAAAACGCCTTGCACGACGTTTACCGCGCCGACCGTTCCCGTTCCGCCGAAACCGCTGAAACCGAATTGCGTGCCGCCGATCGTTCCCGCATTGACCGTCACCGCGCTGTTCGGAATTGCGGCATCAACCGCGAAAATCCCGTTGTTATGCGTGATCGAACCCGTAAAACCCGACGAAGAAAGCAGCAAAACTGCGCCGAGTCCGTTTTTCGTCAATGCGCCCGAACCCGAAATTAAACCGACTCCGCCGTTTCCATCGCCGTCGAAAGTAAGTCCCGCGCTGCTTACGGATAAAATCGCGATCGTCGTCAAAGAAGCTTGGGCGAAATTAAAAGTTTGTGCTCCGGTCAATGAAATCGCGGTGTTGATGGTTTGCGTTCCGCCTCCGACGATCAAACCGTTCGTCAAACGCAGTGGATTTCCGCCGACCGTGTAAGTTCCGCCTTCGAATGAGAGCGAGCGAAACGCCGTCAGCAAAAAGAAATTGTTATTGTTCGATTGCTGTAAACCGCTTGCCGGAAAAACGAGATCGTCGTTTGCAACGGGCGCAACGTCACCGACCCAGTTTGCCGCAGTCGTCCAATTTGCGTCTGCGCCGCCGCCGTCCCAAGTTTTGACGGCGGCAAAATTGTTGAAAGTTAAAATTAAAAGAAAAATAAAGCAGAGAAATATTGATTTTTTCATTGGAAACCTCGGAAATTTGACAGAAAATTAAAGTTTGAATTCGTTTTTGAATCTATCACAAAACCATTTTGCCGACAATAGTTTGTCTGTCTGCTTTAACCTCAATTTTGCTTATGCTAAGCTAATCCATTAATTTCTAATAATTGCATTTATAAAATTTATGTCTTGGTTTAGCAGAAAGAAACCAAAAATCGAAGAAGTTGCGAACGAAGAAGAGCGCAAAGTAAAAACCGAAGGGATTTTCGTGAAATGTCCCGAATGCGACAATGCGCTTTACAAACGTGAATTAAAGGAATCTTTACAGGTTTGCACGCATTGCGATTATCATTTCCGTTTCGGCGCGCGCGAAAGATTGGACACGCTTTACGACAACGGCGAATATGAAAAACTGGACGAAGAAATAACTTCGACCGATCCGCTCAATTTTTTCGACACGAAACCATACAAAGACCGCATCGAAGCCGCAAAAAAATCGTCGGGTTTGCCCGAAGCGATCGTTTCCGGCAAAGGACGCGTCGGCGGACATCTCGTTTACGCGGGCGCAATGGATATGTCTTTTATCGGCGGTTCGATGGGGTCGGCA
>DAITPE010000856.1:0-1579 GCA_036833775.1 Pyrinomonadaceae bacterium
AGAATTCGGCGTTTCGGTCGGTTCGCGCGGGCGCATCTGGCTGACGAACGACGGCGGGAAAATGTGGCTTCCGGTCTTTTCCGACACGAACGAAAATCTGAACGCGCTCAATTTTATCAACGCTGAAAAAGGCTGGGCGGTCGGCGATAAAGGAACGGTCGTGCGGACGATCAACAGCGGCGCGAGCTGGGGCAAAGGCATTTCCAACATCACGGAAGATTTGACCGGAGTTTGTTTTGTCAACGAAAAGACGGGCTTTGCGGTCGGCGCGAACGGCATCATTATCAAAACGAAATCGGGCGGCGCGTATTGGGAAGTGATCGATTCGGGCGTGCGTTTGTGGCTCGAAGACGTGAAATTTACCGACGAACTGAACGGCGTTGCGGTCGGCGATCGCGGCACGATCGTGAAAACTTCGGACGGCGGCGAAACGTGGAAAAAGATCAAGACGAATTTGCGCGAAAATCTTTACGCCGTTTCGTTTTACGATGCGAAAACAGGCTTTGCGGTCGGCGCAACGGGTGCGATCTTGCGGACGGAAGACGGCGGCGAAACGTGGATCGATCAGGAATCGCCGATCAAAATGAATCTTTTCGCGGTCACGGCTTACGGGCGTTTGGAAGCGATCGCGGTCGGCGAACTCGGTTCGGTTTTGCGGACTCAGGACGGCGGAAAAACTTGGGAAACACAGCCGAACGTGACGAGCAATTCGCTGCAAGCAGTCGTTTTTCTCGGCGGTGCAGACCTTTGGGTTGCCGGACGCGGCGGCGCGATTCTGAAGCGTTCGGAAGCACTCGAAACGGTGAAAACGGCTTCGTCGCCGAAAATTCCGCCGATCTTGCGCCTCGGAAATTCAAAAGTTAAACCGAAAACCCGCCAACCGATCGTCACGATCACCGACGACGGCGACATTCCGCTTGCCGTTCCGCCTCCGAAAAAAGAAGATCAGAAGTAACGGATAGTGGATAACGGATAAATGATAAGTGAAAATAGTCTTTCGTTATCCGTTATCCGTTAATCAACGTCTTACCGCCGAACGAACGTCTCTTACCAAATGAAAGTGTCGATCTTACCGCCTTCGTGAGCATCTGACCAACGACGGGAGCTGACCAAATTTAATTGCAGGTTGACATAAAAATGTAGGGGCAGGTCTTGTGCCTGCCCGATCAGCCGAAAGGCTGAAACACGTTGAAGGAAAATGTTCGTCGGATTGCAGCGATTTCGTTAATGTTTGTCGTTGAATTGTGCCGATCGCGGGTTCGCTGCGCTCATTGGGCAGGCACAAGACCTGCCCCTACAAATTACGCACAAGACCTGCCCCTACATTACTTTTTGATCGTAACTGAAATCCATTCGCCCGAATGATTGATTTCCGGCGTTTCGATGCCGAATTTCTTTAATTCTTCGACGATAACGCTTTCCTGTTCTTGCAAAATGCCCGATAAAACCAGCACTTTTTCAAACTTTTCGAGCAGTAGCGGCAAAAGCGGCGTGATGACATCAATCGTTAGATTGGCAAGCACGAAATCCACTTTCAGAGTGTTTTCGGCGATCGAGCCGACGTAGAAATCGATGTCGT
>DAITPE010000857.1:0-1569 GCA_036833775.1 Pyrinomonadaceae bacterium
ATTCGATCCGATAAAAGGAGATTTCTGCATTTAGCTTGGACAAAGAACGGAGAAATAATCGTAAATGCAGTTGATTCAACAACTAAACTTCCGCAGATTTATACGGTTTCCAAAGAAAACAACGAATTAAAACGCATAACCAATGATCTTTTTTATTACAACGGGATCAGTGTCGGCGGCAGTTCGATTTTGGCGACAAAAAAAGAAAGATCGGCAAATATTTGGATTTCCGATGCTGAAAATTTAAACCGTGAACCGCAAAATATTTCGGAAACGGCGACAATTGACTCGATAAACTGGTTTGCTGACGGACAAAATCTGATTTATGAAGCTTCAAATTCGGGCAAGCGGCATCTCTGGAAAACGAATATAGACGGAAGCCGAAAAGAACAAATTTCACCCGAAGCCTTTGACGAAATCTTTCCCGATGTTTCGCCCGACGGAAAATTTATCACGTTTTTATCAAATCGCGGCGGAACTTATGAATTATGGATTTGCGAATCCGACGGAAGCCGTCCGCGCCAGATAACTTCAGGGAATACAAGGATTTGGCAACCAAGATTATCGTCTGACGGCAATTTTGTTTTTTACAATGTCGTCGAAAATAATGAAATTTTATTGATGAAAGTTTCCGTCCAAGGCGGTCAGCCGCAAATTGTTATTTCGGGCGAAATAATTGAACTTTTCGATCTGTCGCCCGACGGTAAACTGCTGGCATATTCTTTTTCAAATAAACAAACTGAAGAAACCAAAGTGAATCTTTTCTCTCTGGAAACAAACCAAATTATCAAGACTTTTGAGATTTCGCCGACAAGATTCTTGAAATTCACGCCGGACGGAAAGAACCTGATTTTCAAAAATCAGAACACGCAAACCGCTCCGATTTCGTCCATTTGGAAACAACCGCTCGATGATTCACAACCGATCGAATTGATCGATTTCAAAAAAGATGATGTTTATTGGGCAAAATTTTCGCCGGACGGAAAAAAACTGGTTTCGGTTCGCGGAAAACTGACTTCGGACTTGATCTTGCTTTCAACCTCAAAAAACTAATCAAATTCAAAACGATTCTCAGATTGCTCTTTCCCGACGCGACCGGTTGAAATTTCTGCGCGATAATAACTTTCACCACGAACGGGTGAATCAAACATTCTACGCAAAAGATTGATCTGTCCAATATGCGTCAATGCATCAGCGATCGGACCCTGAAACAATTTTTCGAGCGGTTTGGCGATCGGCTCATCAGAAGCTAAATAATCGTCGAAGGCTTTTAGTGAAGCGAAAAATCTTTCAGATTCACTTTGCCAATTTTGCGGAACTGCGTCATTCCAGACGGTTTTTCCTTTCGCAATCGATAAAGCCCAATCAAAAAGATCGCCGATATGAGCGAGAATTTGAATTGGTTTACGGGTTGTTTCCGACGCTTCAAAATCGGCAAAATCGGTCGGCGCGTCTTTGATGGCTTTTGCCCCTCGATAAGCAACCGTGGCAACGGTATGTCGTAAAAAATCTCGATCCATAATCCATAATTTTATATCGAAATTTAAAATAAAAAAAGAGCGGTGAAAT
>DAITPE010000858.1:0-1562 GCA_036833775.1 Pyrinomonadaceae bacterium
CGCCGAATAGACAACGCCGCGATAGACCACTTCTTCGACGATCGGTGCGCTGAAAGTTGCGATGATTGCAACGAGAATCACGGCGTAGCGCGAGCTTGCCAGAATCTTTGTCAATTCGTTTTCCTGTTCGGGGAAAAAGATCGAAACGGCGGCGGCGAAGACGAAAAATAAACCTAAAATTATCGGAAAATGCCACCATTTGAAATTTCCCATCGACCAGCCGAGTGTTTTGAAGAACGGGTAAGTTTTAAAGTTCGTCACGATCGCCCAAGCGATTGCCATTGTGATCAAATGGGCGGGAATGATCGCGCCGATCTGGATCAAGATGGCGTTCGGATCGCTCGCGGCGGCGCGAGCTAATTCTTTTGCGTCAGAAATCGGGACATTTTGCGAAAGAAGGTAAGGCACGAGAAAAACGACGGGAATTATTCCGATCGCCAGCACGCTCGCTAGCCATAAAAGAAAGGCGAAGAGCGCGTTAAAAGGCGGATTGTTCGGTGAAACAGGTTCACTTTCGAGCGTGTTCGTGACGATTTCCTTTAAAAGGGGCGTTTCAAAATTATCTTCGATGTTTTCTTCGTTTTGCACGAAAAAGAGTTTAGCGAAATAAACGGCAACTTCCAAGTTTCGTTTGCCGAAGCGTTTAACATTTCAACTTTTCGACCTTGAACTTTGAAGCAAATGAAGCTAACCTAAAATCCCGTGGAGCAACACGGAAATAATCCTACAAAATTAGTCTATGCGATCATTCCGGCGCGGTTTTCTTCGACCCGTCTGGCTGGCAAACTTCTGCGCGAGATCGCCGGAAAGCCTTTGATCCTGCACACGCTCGAACAGACGAAACAAGCGCGGAATATAAACGAAACGATTGTCGCAACGGACAGCGACGAGATTCTGAAAATTATCCAAAACAGCGGAAATACTGCGGTGATGACGGCGGAAACGCATCAGTCGGGCAGCGATAGGATTGCCGAGGTTGCCGAAACTTTGCCTGAACATTCGATCATCGTCAACGTGCAGGGCGATGAGCCGACGATTTCTCCGCACACGATTGAAACGGCAGTTGAAGCGATGCTTGCGGACGCTTCGGCAGACATCGTGACGACTTGCGAGCGAATCGCGGACGCGGCGGACGTTGTTTCGCCCGATTGCGTGAAGGTCGTGACGGACGAAAACGGCTACGCGCTTTATTTTTCGCGGTCACCGATTCCATTTTTGCGTGAAAAGGTGCGTGAATACGGTGAATTGAAAGCCGCGCTCGATGCCGAGCCTTTATTAATTCAACATTTTCGCAAACACACGGGGCTTTATGTTTACCGGCGCGAATATTTGCTGAAGTTTACACAACTCGCGCAAACGAAACTCGAAACGACGGAGATGCTCGAACAGCTTCGCGCACTCGAAAACGGTGCAAAGATAAAGGTAATTGAAGTCGCGAAATCTTCGATCGGTGTCGATACGGCGGAAGACCTCGAAAAAGTGAGGAAAATAATTGATAACGGATAACGGATAACGGATAACAAAAGCAATTCACTATCCACTATCACTTATCCGTTATCACT
>DAITPE010000859.1:0-1561 GCA_036833775.1 Pyrinomonadaceae bacterium
GTAATCGTTTTATTAAACGTCGGCGGCGTGATCGAAACGGCTTCGTGGAAAAATCTGCCCGACGCAATTTTGCTCGCGTGGCAGCCCGGACAAGAAGGCGGAAACGCGATCGCCGACGTTTTGACGGGAAAAGTTTCGCCGTCCGGTAAACTCGCTTCGACATTTCCGCAAAAATATTCTGACGTTCCTTCAGCAAACAATTTTCCCGGCAAGGAAATTGTCGGTGCAACTCAGATGATCGCCAATCCTTTTGCGGGAAAACCCGCCGAAGTAACCTACGAAGAAGGAATTTTCGTCGGCTATCGTTATTACAACACCTTTAACGTAAAGCCTTCTTATGAATTCGGTTACGGGCTTTCATACACGAATTTCGAATATTCGGACGTGAAATTGAGCGCGAAAAAATTCGATAAAGAAATCACGGTTTCCGTAAAAGTTACGAACAAAGGAAAAGTTGCAGGGAAAGAAATCGTTCAGCTTTATCTTTCCGCGCCGAGCAAAATGCTTGCAAAACCCGAAAGCGAACTGAAAGGTTTTGCGAAAACCGAGTTGCTCGAAGCAGGAAAATCGCAGATTTTGACCTTTAAAATCAAACCCGAACAGCTTGCTTCGTTCGATCCGTCGAAATCTGAATGGTTTGCCGAAGGCGGAAATTACAAAGTAAAGATCGGTGCATCGTCTTTAAATATCAAACAAATGGCGGAATTCGTTCTGGATAAAGAGATTACGGTCGAAAAAACGAATAATGTTTTGATGCCGAAAGTGAAAATCAACGAGCTTTCAGTTCAAAAATAAACTTGAATTTAAAGCTGTATTTTGTTGAAATTTGTTTATGAGATTCATTTTGTTTGCAGTGATTTTAATTATGCTGAGTTCGTCAATTTTCGCTCAACAAGCTGCGGATGTTGCCGTTGCGCGAAGCGATAAAAATTCGATGATCGCGCACGAACAGCTTCTCGAAAAAGCCAAAAAAGGTCGCATCGATCTTTATTTTCTCGGCGATTCGATCACGCGGCGTTGGGGAACGAGCGACGAACAATATAAACATTTTTACAAAAATTGGAAACAGAATTTTTGGGGTTGGAACGCCGCAAATTTCGGTTGGGGCGGCGATACGACACAGAATGTTTTATGGCGGCTTGAAAACGGCGAACTCGACAACGTAAATCCGAAAGTCATCGTTTTAATGATCGGAACGAACAACATCGGTAAAACTTCGCCGACCGCAAATCCCGATCCGCGAATCGACGACGTTTCAAAGGGAATCAAAGCGATTATTGATCTTTGCCGAAAAAAAGCACCGAACGCAAAAATAATTTTGACGAGCATTTTTCCGCGCAACGACAATATCGAAGTGATGCCGACGATTAATGCAATCAATAAAAAAATCTCGAAATTTGCCGACGGAAAACAGATAAAATATATCGATGTGAGCAAAAAAATGGCGGATAAAAACGGTAAACTTTATGAAGGAATCACCGTTTCCGATGGTTTGCATTTGGACGTTAAAGGCTATCAAGTTTGGGCGGATGCGATCAAACCGCAAGTCAAGAAATGGCTC
>DAITPE010000860.1:0-1560 GCA_036833775.1 Pyrinomonadaceae bacterium
TCTAAATTCTAAATTCTGCATTCTAAATTAATCTCGAATTAAACTGCGGTTAGTTATTACGGAAGATAATTTAGAATTTAGAATGCAAAATTTAGAATTAGCCGAAATCGCTTCTTAATTTAGTTTCGATAATGTTTGAAGAACCCGAAAAAGAGCCGTTTTTCAGCGGCGCACGCAAAACTCAGATAATCGTTGCTCTGATCGCGGCAGTTGCGGTTATTTATTATTTCTCGAATCCGAAACCGAGCGCGCATTACGATTACACTTTCCGCGTTGCCGAAAACATCCTGCGCGGGCGAATCGGTTTCGCGGAAAAACCGCCGACCTGGTTGAACGAATTCGTGCCGTTCGGAAACAAATGGTTTTCGGTTTTTCCGCTCGGCGGTGTTTTGACGATGATCCCGTTTGCGTTTTTAAAGCTCGTCGGCATCGTCAAAGAAATGCCGGCGGCGTTTATCGCTTCGTTTTCTTCAGCCGTAATTTGCATTTTTTTATATCTAATTTCAAACAAATACGCAGTTTCGTTCGCAAAACAGATTTTGCTGATCGTTTCGATATTGTTCGGAACTTGGATGTGGATGAATTTGACCTTCGGCGGCGCGTGGCAATTTGCGCTCGGTTTTGCGATGATCGGCGAACTTGGCGCAATATATTTCACCGTTTACGACCGCAAACCGTTAGTAGCAGGATTTTTCTTCGCAATGGCTTTCGGCAACCGCACCGAAAATCTGCTCACCGCGCCGATCTTTATGTGGATTCTTTATAAGTTTCAAGTTTCAAGTTTCAAGTTTCAAGTTGAAGAAATTGAAACTGAAAATAAATCTTCATCGAAAAAGCGGAAGATTAAAGATCAAAATTTTGAAACAAAATCCGAAATCCCAAATCCGAAATCCCAAATAATTCATATCGCCCGTTTTTGCGTTTTCCCATTCATCTTGGGCATTTTGACGCTTGTTTATAACTACATTCGCTTTGATTCGCCGACAGATTTCGGTTATGCGCGGATTCCGGGCGTGTTGCAAGAGCCTTGGTATTTCGACGGGATTTTTTCCGTTCAATACATTCCGGGGCAAGCGTGGGAAATGCTTCTGCATCTGTGGGAAGTGAAAAACGAATTTCCGTATCTCGTGCCGAACGGTTTCAGCAGTTCGATCGTTTGGAGCAGTCCGTTTTTATTGCTGATATTTCGGCGCAAACATTTGAATCGTTCGCTCGTAATTTTAACTTGGATCGCAATTGTAATTTTAACTTTTCTGCTCTGGATTCACGGAAATTCGGGCGGCTGGCAATTCGGTTATCGTTACGCGATGATCCTTTTGCCTTGGTTTTTCGTGCTTTTGCTCGAAAACTCGCCGAAAAAGATCACACTGACCGAAGGCGTTCTGATCGCGTTTTCAATCTTGATGAATCTTTATGCAACATGGCTTTTCCACTGGACGGATTATGTCAAACCTTGATAAATCACGCCGAAACTAAGGACATTATCGCCGATATTATGAGCAAAAAATTGGAGCGCAGGCATCTCTGCCTGCAACGCCGTTTAAGGCTTTGCGAAAAACG
>DAITPE010000861.1:0-1558 GCA_036833775.1 Pyrinomonadaceae bacterium
GTTGTAAACAATTATATAGCCTTTGGAATTTGGATTATTGTTAATTTCGATGAAAAAATTATCGACCCTCGCGCTCAAATCGCAGCTCGACGCTTTTCCAAATTCATCAACTTTTTTAGTTTTTTCGGACAAATCCGTTTCGTTCGAATATTCGGTTTGCGCGAGAACATTGAAGCTAAATATAAACAAAAACGCTAAAAACAAAGTTACATTTTTCATGACGTGTTAAATCCTTCTCCCAAATTCAAATTTCGTTTTTTTTCACGCAAAAACCTCGCCATTGTTAATGTAAAGGCAAATCGGGATGCGTTTCACCCTTCGCGTTCGGTTTAATAATCGTGAAATTGATCGAAAGAAAGCGTCGGACAGGTAAAATCATTCGTCAGATACGAGCGAACAACCGTCAAATACGTTAAAGGACGTAAATTTATACGTTAAAACACCCATCAGATACGTTAGTGGACGTATAAATACACGTCTTGCCACGTATATTTATACGTCTCGATACGTATCCGATGGGCGATTTAGCGTATAAATATACCTTTACTAACCTATTTGACGGTTGATTGCACCTCTAAGTTATGCGAATCAAGATAGAAATAAAACTTTGCGAACTTTGCGCATTTGCGTGCAAAACAATGATCGAATCTTGCTTGTTTGAGTTAAAAACTGATTCTTTTCACGCAAAGGCGCAAAGTTCGCAAAGAAAAGCTCGAAATATCTGCCTTCAGTTTTTACTCTTGATTCGCATAAGTTACGAGTTTCAAGATAAAAAATGAGTCTGCCGATCATTTTATCGACAGACTCGAATGGCTTGCGCCTAAATGGAGTAAACCCCGAAATTAGAAATTGAAACGTGCGCCGAGCTGAACCACTCGCGGATCGCGTGTTTGCGTGAATCTTCCGAAATTCGGATTTTGATTCGTCAATGTTCCGAGATTGAGATCAACCGTCGTAAATTGCGTCGTGTTGAAGAGATTAAACGCTTCAAAACGCAATTCGAGATTGTTTCTTTCGCTGAACAAACGAATTCGTTTAGCCAAAACCGCATCCACGTTATTGATCGGATTATCGAGACGGAATTGGTTTCTGCCTGATGTTCCGCGTCTGCCGACACCGCCGCAAAGCGCGAAGTTCGTTCCGCAGTTTGCGATTCTGAAGGCATTCGCATTAAATGCGCGGCGATCGTTTTCAAACGGATTCAGGTTGTTATATGGTGCATTCAGGTCAGCAAAATTGACCAATGCGCCGCCTGTTCCGTCAATATCGATCGGATTGCCGACGCTGAAAACGTCGCCCGATTGATATGTATAAATTCCGCCGATGCTCCAGCCGTCAACGATTCGTTTCAAAAATCCGTTCGTATTTTTGAAGAAAGGAATTTCGTAGATCGTGCTGAAAACAAAGCGGTGCGGATGATCGTCAGCCGATAAACCGCGCGCCGCACTTCTGTCCAGCAAATCCAATTGTCCTCTCTGCGAATCCGAATCATTGATCGATTTCGAGAAAGTGTATGCGGCTTGGAAGGTCAAACCGTCGTTGCCGAATCTCTTTTGAA
>DAITPE010000862.1:0-1558 GCA_036833775.1 Pyrinomonadaceae bacterium
GCGCCAGCGTTTGACTTGCCGAACTGATCTCGCCGGAAGCTTCGGTTACTTGTTGCGCACCGTTTGCGATCTGCCCGATCGAATCGAATAGATTATCGATCGTCTGATTCAGCATTTGCTTGATTTCGCCGTATTGTCCGACGAAATTGCCTTCCATTCTGGATGTCAGATTACGCGACGAAACTTTTTCCAAAACTTTCGCTTCTTCGTCTAAAAAAGATTTCGCTTCGCTGAATTTCGCTTCGACTTCTTCGGTCAATTTTCCGATTTTTTCTTTGTATGTATCGGCTTGCGACATCAAAACAAAAGCCATATCGACCTGCAAAAGACGATTGATCGCATCGGTAAATCTTTTCAGATCGGAACGGGTTGCTCCGGCACTTTCAATTTCTTTGGTCAAAAATTGGCGGATAATTTCATACATCGCCATATACCAATGAGAATCGAGGGCGATGCGGTCGTGAACGACACCGACTTTGTAACGATATTCGACGTATTTGTCGTCAACTACGCCGTCAAACATTGTCAAAATATAACGTGAAAGCATCGGGCGTTGACGTTCGATACTGCTGTGTTTCAACAAAATTCCGGTAGTTTCGGAATTACTTAAAACATATTCGTAAAACTTATCAACCAATCTGTCGAGTGAGTTACGGCAAACATCTGACCAAGATTTGATGATTCCCAGATCATCTTCGGTTAAACCGTGAAATTTGATTTTTGTTTTTACACTTGAATCCGAAACAGAAATTCTTCCGGGTTCATAAGCACGACTTCTCTTAAAGAACATTAATTTTGGACCTCTTCTTTTTTAATCTTATAACCCTTAGAACTATTCGGCAGCGGCACTTTAGCATTGGGGCAAATGCTGATACCGAAACTACTTATCGGCAAATTCAAGAAAATATTTAATACTTTTTTTCGCTGATTTTTTACTCGAATCAAACCGTAAATTCATTTAAATCCGAGTAAAATCAATGACTTTTCAACTGATAAAATTTGACACCGAAACTTCCGAATTCGAGTTTTGAAAACCTCTTTCGTAATTTTTTTGCGTTAATTTATAAGAACCGATCAGACTGAGCATTTCTTGCGATTGACCTGATAGTTCTTCCGCCGCACTTGCCGATTCTTCCGAATTCGCCGCCGTTTGCTGCGTCACGATATTCATCTGTTCGACTGCGACGTTTAACTGATTCAAGCCTTCGCTTTGCTGTTCCGTCGCCGCCGCAATTTCCGCGCTGACGATCGAAACTTTTTCGACTTCAGCCATAATCGATTCCAAATCTTTGGAAACTCTGAAATTGATTCCCGCGCCTTTTTCGGTATTTTCAACCCATTCGCCGATCAAATGCGACGTGGTTTTCGCCGCTTCCGCCGAACGCATTGCAAGGTTTCTGACTTCTTCAGCAACGACCGCGAAACCTTTTCCGGCATCGCCTGCACGAGCCGCTTCGACTGCCGCATTTAAAGCGAGAAGATTCGTTTGAAACGCAATTTCTTCAATGGTTTTGATAATCTTGACAGTTGAATTTGAAGATTCGCGGATTTTTTCAAC
>DAITPE010000863.1:0-1557 GCA_036833775.1 Pyrinomonadaceae bacterium
TGAATATACGGATTTTCAAGTTCCTTTAAAATATCCATCTTCAGTTTCTCATCGGAATTTTAACATCATTTTTCTCGGCAAAATCGATCGCTTCTTCATAACTAGCGTCAACGTGGCGGACAACGCCCATTCCAGAATCTGCGGTGAAAGCTTTTTTTGATACATTTTGCAGTTTCCTTTCGAGCAGTCGGCGATCGATTTATTTACCTACTATTTTTATTAGAGCATCTGGTAATGTTTCACGCCAATTTATCATTTCGTGTGCCCCGTTGAATTCGTTGTAATAAACTTCATTGCCTTTGAGTTTCAGCACATCCCGAAAATGTCTGACCGAATGAAAAGCATTCGGGATGCCCTTACCTGTCGGTGCATAAGCCTCGAATTTCCCCATTTCAAGATAAAAGCGCACTTTTATTTTAGGCGCAATGACATATTCATTTGTCAACCATTCGCCGTCTTCGCCATAATAATCATTTCCCCAAAAAACCGCCGGTGACTGCATTATGACGTTGCCGAATTTTTCTGGATGTTTCAGCGCAAGAAAGCCGCCCGCAAATCCGCTTGCGCTCAAACCGACGACTGTTGTGTCGGTCGCCTTTTTTGAAACTCTGTATTTTGCTTGAACAAGCGGCAGGAATTCCTTGACCATAAAATCCACAAACAAAGGATTGGCGTAATATTCCTTTTCACGAACTCCCGCTTCAATCGGTGTGGCGATAAAAACTGCGACAACGGGCGGAATTTTGCCGTCAGCAATCAAATTGTCAAGAATTATCTTTGACGGAATCGAGTTCAAATATTCGAAACCGTCCAGAAAAATGACCAGCGGATATTTTTTCTTCGGCGAATAATCCGGCGGCGTGTAAAACCAGAGCCTTCGTTCATCGGGCAAAATCTCGCTTTTGTAATTGGTTTTTTCGAGTTTTCCTTTTTTGATGTTCGCTCTTTCAATCAACGCGGAACTTTTCAATGCGACGGGCATTTCGAGCAAAGATACTTCGCCCACCTCATCGCCGAGAACGTCTTCATCTTTCGGATAAATAAACTTTCGGACATTTAACGGATCGTTAAGAAAGGAAACTTTAATCGAAAACCAATCATACGGATCGGCAAATGGCAGACGCGGATCGTTGATCGTAAAGCGATATGTAACCCGCGCATCATTCGGAACTTTGGCGGTTTTATACCAAACATCGGTGTTCTTTACCTGAGTCATCTGCCGCCGCGCCATCACCCACGGGAAAAACGGCGACTGTACCAAAACATTTTTAGTGTCCGAATCGCCGCGCCAGATAAAAGTTACGAGTGAATCTTTAGAATCGTCTTCAATCGGCTCGATCAAAGGCGTTCCTCTTAATTTCGCAAACTTCCAAAAATCATCAACTGCGTTTAATTTTCCGCTTGAGACATCTGCTTCCAGCTTTGTCATCAACGGACTTTTGGGAATCGGCAAATCTTGGGCATTTGCAAACGAAAAGGTCAGTAAAATGAGAAAAAGACTAAAGAATATTTTCATAAATTATTTCCTCATCGGAATTTTAACATCATTCTTTTGGG
>DAITPE010000864.1:0-1555 GCA_036833775.1 Pyrinomonadaceae bacterium
GAATCAATCGTAAAAAACCAGAAGATTGATTTTTCGAGTTTTTCTTTGCGAACTTTGCGCCTTTGCGCGCAATTTAATGATCGGACTATACATTTTTCAACGAATAAACTATTTTTTCACGCAAAGACGCAAAGTTCGCAAAGTTTTACTTCTACTGTTGATTCACACAATTTATTTATCAGAAAGATTCTAAAATATTTTCTCTGTAATTACTATATTTTTGAAGACATCACATTTATTTTTATCTTGCACACATTTATATTTATCTTACGCACATTTATATTTATCTTACGCACATTTATATTTGTCTTGCGCACATTCTTGAAATGAAGATTCACATTCTTTTTTAGAGTAGGCACATTCTTGAAATGAGGATTCACATTTTTCTTTAGAGTATTCCTATCCATTTTTACATAAAACACATTTATTTATGTAGAAAATACATATCAAAATAATGAAAGCCGATTTATTTTTGTTTGTTTACAGTTGATTATTTGAGTTGCGCGGCTTCGTTTTTGAACCATTCGACGAATTTCGGGATGCCGTCTTCGATCTTTGTGGTCGGATTATAGTTGAGCAGTTCTTTCGCTTTGGAAATGTCGGCAAAAGTGATCGGAACGTCGCCGGGCTGCATCGGTTTGCGTTCGATGACGGCTTTTTTGCCCAAATTTTCTTCCAAAAGCGCGATCAAATCTTTTAATTCGATGGTTTGCGATTCGCCTAAATTAAAAATCTCGAAATCGGCTTTGTCGTAATCGATGGCGGCGCGAACGCCTTGAATAATGTCGTCAACATACGTGTAATCGCGGCGCGTCGTGCCGTCGCCGAACATCGGGATCGGTTTGCCTTCCCAGATCAGCCGCGAAAATTTATGAATTGCCAGATCGGGACGCTGACGCGCGCCGTAAACCGTGAAAAAGCGCAGGCAAACGGTGCGCAGATCGTATAAATGCGAATACGTGTGACACAAAAATTCGCCCGAAGCCTTGGTCGCGGCGTAGGGCGAAATGGTTTGGTAAATTTTGTCGTCCTCGGAAAAAGGAATCTTTGAATTGATGCCGTAAACGCTTGACGAAGAACCGAAAACAAACTGTTTTACGCCGTAATGTTTCGCCGCTTCGAGCAGATTCAAAGTGCCGCAAACATTAACTTCGGTGTAAAGTTTCGGATTCAGCAGCGACGGGCGAACGCCCGCCCAAGCCGCGAGATGCACGACCGCATCGAAATCGTTTTCGGCAAAAATATTTTCGATCGCGTCCGTGTCGCAAATGTCGTTTTCGTAAAGCCGAAAGTTATCGTTTTCGGCAAAACCCGCAATGTTTTTGCGTTTGACCGCGGTCGAGTAAAATTCGTTGAAATTATCGACGACCGAAACATTCCAAACGCCTTCGCCGAGCAGTCGTTCAACCAAATGCGAGCCGATAAACCCTGCGCCGCCTGTCACTAAAATATTCTTTTTCACGATTTTATTTAATTCTTTGCCGAAGAAAATTTAATGTAAAAAACTATCACAAAATTTATGGCGAGCGCAAAAAGATTAATTCAAAAATCTCTG
>DAITPE010000865.1:0-1544 GCA_036833775.1 Pyrinomonadaceae bacterium
TCGAATATTTTTCGCTTATAATAATAGCCGTAAACAATTTAATCGCAAAACTATCCGAATGAAAAATATAACTGCATTTTTACTGATTTTCGTTTTCGTTTTTTCTTCCGCCGCGCAAATTCGCAATCGAAAAGCGGACACGATCAATCCGCCGAAAAATTACAAACCGCTCATCACAAAATCTTCACTGCAACTTCAGACGCTTTTGAGTTTAGCCGTGAGCGACACGATCAAACAATTTTCCGCGAAAAATCTGAAAACCGAAAATATCGCGGCAACTTTAATCGATTTGCGCGATTGGGAAAATCCGACAACGGCAAGTGTGCGCGGCGAGGAAAAAATTTATTCGGCAAGCGTTGTCAAAATGTATTATATGACTGCGCTTTATCAGCAAATTCAAGACGGAAAAGTTAAATCTACGCCCGAACTCGAACGCGGTTTGCGCGATATGATCGTTGATTCTTCAAACGATGCGACAGGTTATATTCTCGATGTTTTGACCGAAACGTCGAGCGGTTGGGAAATGCCGCAAAAGGAATTTGATGTTTGGCAATTTAAGCGCAATGCGGTCAATCGGTATTTTGCTTCGATGGGTTATTCAAACATCAATATCAATCAAAAAACCTTCTGCGAAGATGCCTACGGACGCGAACAACAATCGCGAAATTATAAAGGTGAAAACCGAAATATGTTGACGACAAACGCCACGGCGCGTCTGCTTGCAGAAATCGTTTCGGGCAGAACCGTCAACGCCGAAAAAAGCGTTTTGATGATGAATTTGATGAAACGCACGCCGTTTGCCGAAGGCGATAAAGAAGATCAAGCACACGGATTTACGGGCATTGCGCTGATAAATAAAAATTTGAAAGATGCGAAACTTTGGTCAAAAGCAGGTTGGACCTCAAAGACACGTCACGATGCCGCATACATCGAAACTGCTGACGGTTTGAAGTTCGTTTTAGTCATTTTTACAGAGAATTTTGCGAACGAACGCGACATCATTCCGTCTGTTGCAGGAAAAATTTTAGATGGTTTGGGGAAAATCAAATAATCGTTTAAAATGTTACACACAACTCCACCAAAATAAAATTATGACTGAAAATCAATTTAACCAATTGTTCGGATTAGTAACCAAAAGCGTTGAATCAACACAACGCCTCGAAAAAACAGTTGCGGAAATGAAACAAGATATTTCCGGACTTAAAGAAGATGTTTCCGGACTCAAACAAGATGTTTCCGGACTTAAACAAGATGTTTCTGAACTCAAAGTAGGTCAAGCCAAACTCGAAGAAGGACAAGCCGAAATTAAACAAGATATTTCCGAAATCAAAAAAGAAATGAAAATTATGCGGCACGCAATGGACGATTTAGCTAAGGACGCGATGATAACTCGCGCGCGTGTCGGCGTTTTGGAAGATGAATTACCTTTATCAAATTAACTCCTGAAATTATGAAAAAATCAATTTTATTCGTTGTTGTTTTATTATTTGCCGTAAATTCCTTGGCGCAGGAAACGTATCAAAAACCGCCGAAGGAAATTTTGG
>DAITPE010000866.1:0-1542 GCA_036833775.1 Pyrinomonadaceae bacterium
ATCATTTTCATTGCACCGAAAATTATTATCGGCGCAAGAATCAGGCTGAAAAAACCGACTCCGTAGAAAAATCCGGTTCCGATGAAAAATCCCAATCTTTCGGCTTGATCGGTCGGCAGTTTATCGCCCGTAAAGCCCGTCAGCCGCAAAACACCCGATAAAAGCGTTACTAAACCGCTTAAGCCATTGATCGAACCAAGAATAATCAATCCGATCGACGGAAATTTCAATTGTCCCAACACATCATTCTGCATTCTTCAAAATCTGTTTCCTCAAATAATCCAAAGCCGCCGAACTTGCCCGCCAACGCACTAAATATCTGTCGCCGGGCAGAACGAATTTCATCGATTTCACCTTGTTTTCATCGGCATATCCGACAAAAACTGTTCCGACGGGTTTTTCTTCCGTTCCGCCGTCGGGTCCGGCAATTCCCGTCACGGAAATTGCAAAATCGGTTCCGCTTCGTTCGCGCATTCCTTTTGCCATCGCTTCGGCTGTCGGCGCGCTTACCGCACCGTTTGCTTCGATAACTTCTTTGGGAACGCTCAAAGTTCTGATTTTTGCATCGTTCGCGTAAGTTATTGCACCTTCGATGAAATATTTCGACGATCCGGCAACGTCCGTGATTCTTTCGCCGATCAAACCGCCCGTGCAGCTTTCGGCAAGCGAAAGCGTTTTTCCGCGCTCGGAAAGTAATTTACCGACAACTACTTCCATCGCTTCACCGTTCGTTGAAAAAACGGCAATGCCAAGTTTTTCGACGATTTTGGCGGCTAATTCTTCTAAAACGACTTCAGCTTCGGCTTCGGTTTTCGCCTGCGCCATCAGGTGTATTTCGATCTCGCTTTTATTGAATAAAATTGAAGTTTGAACAGTTTCGTAAAGCTTATAAATCGGCGCAACTGCCTCGTCAACCGCCGATTCGCCGAGTCCTGAAACCTTCAATATTTTTCGCTTTACATAAATTTCGCCCGCCATTTCACGAAGTTTCGGCAAAATGAAATTTTCAAACATTGGTTTATTTTCACGCGGAGGTCCGGGCAAAATGACGAAAATCTTGTTTTCAAACTCGACACACATTCCGACCGCCGAACCGTTTGGATTCGGCAAAATTTCCGCACCGTCGATCACGAAAGCCTGTCGTTTATTTATCTCGGGCATTTCGCGTCCCCATTTTTTGAAGCGTTCGCGCAAGTCGCTTTCAATTTCCGTGTGATAAACCAATTCGCGGTCGATCGCTTTTGCCGAGATTTTCCGCGTAATGTCGTCTTCGGTCGGACCTAAACCGCCCGTTGAAATGACGATTTCCGAACGCTTGATCGCGTCGCGGATCGTTTCTTCAAGCCGCATTTCATCGTCGCCGACGACTGTTTTGAGTTTTACTTCAATACCGATTTCGTTGAGTTTTTCCGTCAACCAAAGACTGTTCGTATCGATCTTTTCAGATGTTAAAAGTTCCGAACCGATTGCAATAATTTCCGCTGTAAGCATAATTTTCAGTTTTTTTGCCCACGAAACACACGAAAGAAACGAAAAAAGAAC
>DAITPE010000867.1:0-1525 GCA_036833775.1 Pyrinomonadaceae bacterium
ATAAAATTTGTCGTTCAATGAATTAAATTCACGATGAAGCCACGCTTCAGCGGTTTGTTTCGTGTAAAGAACAACGTGCGGTTTGTCTTGCGAGATCAAAAGATATTCCTGCAGACTCTCGATCGATTTGTAATAAGTAAATTTGTCGCCTTGGTCGAACTTTTCCGTCGAAGGCGATAAAATCTCCACCACCAAAGACGGATTTACTAAAACTTCCAACCCGTGAAAGTCTTCAAAAACCTTTTCACCACACACAGCCGTAATATCGGGATAGCGATACGGCGGATAGATCGGAACTTTTACGCGAAGATTCGGACCATAAACACCGCAACCTCGACCACGAAGTTTGTTTTTTAATTCGGTGATTAGATTTGCTGAGATTTCTTCGTGATTTGGCGAAGCACCCGCCATCGACCAGACGTTTCCCTCGAAATATTCAAGGCGTTCTTCCGAAGACTTTTCGAGTTCGGCGTATTCTTCCAACGTGTAATTATTTTTAGCGGCAAGATTTCGCATAAAACTATTTTAATCTGAACCTAAATAAAAGAAAAAGACTGGAGCGCAAGCGTCCCCGCTTGCAATGAGCGTTGATTTTTAACGCGAAAAAACTTTAAGTAGTCGTATCTTTCGAGAAATTAAACGCAAATACGACGCATTTGCGCCGTTTGCAAGCGGGACGCTTGCGCTCCAGTCTTTTCTATTTACTGATTCAACAATTGGCGCAGAACATACGGCAGAATTCCGCCGCCTTTGTAGTATTCGACCTCGATCGGCGTGTCAATGCGGAGCGTTAATGAAACGTCTTCGCTCGAACCGTCGGCACGGTTTACTTTCAAAGTGACATCTTGACGTGGTTTTACGTCGCCGTTTTCTAATCCGACGAGATCGAAGGTTTCGGTTCCGTCGAGATTCAAGGATTGTGCGTTTTGTCCTTCTTTGAATTGCAATGGAAGAACGCCCATTCCGACCAAGTTCGAGCGATGAATGCGTTCAAACGATTGAACAATAACGGCTTTCACGCCCATCAAATTCGTTCCTTTTGCCGCCCAATCGCGCGAACTTCCCGTTCCGTATTCCTGTCCGCCGAAAATCACGGTCGGGACATCTTCCGATTTATATTTCATCGCGGCATCGTAGATCGTCGTGTCTTCGCCGCTCGGTTGATGTTTCGTAAAGCCGCCTTCGACGGGCGCAACCATCAAGTTTTTGATGCGGACATTGGCAAATGTTCCGCGCAGCATTACGCGGTCGTTTCCTCGGCGCGAACCATAAGAATTGAAGTCTTCGATGGGAACACCCAACGATTGCAGATAAAGTCCGGCGGGCGAACTCGGTTTGATCGCACCGGCTGGCGAAATGTGATCAGTCGTGACCGAATCGCCGAAAATCGCCAAAGCGCGCGCGCCTTTAATATCCGAAAAACTTCCCGTTTCCATCGAAAAATCTTCGAAGAACGGCGGTTCTTGAATGTATGTCGAATCTCTGTCCCATTCGTAAACCTGTCCGACCGTCGAAGGAATCGAAT
>DAITPE010000868.1:0-1524 GCA_036833775.1 Pyrinomonadaceae bacterium
TCAGCCTTAAATAAAAAAATATTGCTTTTCATAAACTCGAAAAGTTAAAATCGAGTTATGAAAAAAGGTACTTGGAAAAAGATCGCCAGAATCGGTCTGGGCGGAATGTTGGCGTTTGCGGGAATCAGTCATTTAACTTTTGCGCGGAAAGATTTTCAAGCGCAAGTGCCTGATTGGGTTCCGCTCGATATTGACGACACCGTGGTTTACTCGGGCATTGCCGAAATTGCTCTCGGCAGTGCGTTGATGTTGACGGATGAGAAAAACGAAGAAACGGTCGGGAAGATTGCCGCCGCATTTTTCGTCGCGGTTTTTCCGGGAAACATTTCGCAATATGTAAACAAGCGCGACGCTTTCGGGTTGGACACGGACGAAAAGCGTTTTGCGAGGTTGTTTTTTCAGCCTTTGCTTGTTTATTGGGCGTTGAAAAGCACTGAAAAAGAATAAAATTTGAGCGGGACCGAACGGACTCGAACCGTCATCGTCTTCATAGACAGTGAAGTGCATCAGCCTTTCTGCCACAGCCCCGAATTGATTTTAGATTTGAGAATGCGGATTTGGGATTTGTAAATCCGCAATCCCAAATCCTAAATCCCAAATTGAATTGGGTGGATCGACGGGATTTGAACCCGTATTTGCTGCATTCACAGTGCAGTGCTTTGCCGGTTAAGCTACGATCCACACGAAATTTAAGGCGACAAAAGGGAAGCGACGTTTTTTTACTGAGCTAAATCCGCTTTCACGAATTGCCGGGATCGAACCGGCGACCTTTTGAGTTTTGTTTTCTCAAACGCTCTAACCAATGTAGTCGTCTTCAGCATTCGCTTCATCTGAAATCGCTAAAATATCAAAAGTTTACCTTCTGAAATTTAAAAAAGTGGTCTAAAAATATGCGGCATACGTCCGTATTTTTGTAGCATACATTTATTCTTCAACGGCATACGTCTGTTTTTTTCTAGCACACGCTTATTTTTTTCTGACATACATCTATTTTTTTGTTGCATACGTCTGTTTTTTTCTGACATACGTTTATTTTTTTATTTCACACGTCTGTTTTTCTTTGGCATACGTCTATTTTTTTGTTGCACACGTTTGTTTTTCTTTCGAACACGCCTGTTTTTATTTTGAACAATCGTAAATAGGAATAGATACTGGACGACAAAAATAGTAATGATGATTTTCAATTAGCAGTTGATGTAATCATTACCGCATTCGCCCGAAATTTGAACGGAAACGACAGGATTTGAACCTGCACGAGAATTTCTCGACTGTTTAGCAAACAGTTATGGCTACCGTTTCATCACGTTTCCAAGTAAAAAATGCGAAGCGAGCAGACGGATTCGAACCGACGATTAACAGTTTTGCAGACTGCCGCCTTAGACCTGACTTGACTATGCTCGCGGGAGTTCAATTACGAATTTCAAATTACGAATTACGAGTTAAAGACATCGTTCTTTCTATTCGTAATTCGTAATTTGAAATTCGTAATTGATAAAGCAAGGACGACGGGATTTGAACCCGCAA
>DAITPE010000869.1:0-1519 GCA_036833775.1 Pyrinomonadaceae bacterium
TCGTGAATCATTCTGCCATACATCGGAACGGCTTCCGAAAGCATATATTCGTCCAGACCGACTTCTTTCAATGCAGCGATTCCGCGATTTGAAAGCGCGAGATTGATTGAGCGTCCGGCGGACATTTCGTTTTTACGCATATCGCCGCGAGCTTCGTAAATTTCGCATTCGATCCCACGTTTAGCGAGATAAATCGCTAATAATGAACCCGAAAGACCTGCGCCGATGATGATTACTTTTTCTTTTTTCATTACAAAATTATTTTCTCAAAACAATTGAATTGAATCAAAATTCGTTTTGGCACGATTTATGCAAAATACCAAATCAGAACATCGAAAGATGTATTAAAAACGAACAAAGGGAGGACACGAAAATGGGTTTATTAAGAGGCGGATTAGCGGCGGCAGGAGCTTGGAAATTAGGCGGAGGCATCATCAGCACGATTCTTGTTTTCATTCTGCTTTATTGGTTACTCGGATTTTTTATGCGATAAGCAACAAAATCAGCAACAAATTTAGAGACGCAAATCTGCAAAGGTTTGCGTCTTTTTTATTTGGCAAAACTCCAAATTCCTCTTTCCAATTCATCGAGCGAAAATTCGACCGCTTCGGGCTTCAAACGCATCGCATAACGCCGCAGATCGGCGGTTTCATACAGCATCGTCAGCATCATTAAACGTTTTCGCATCTTTTCGTCCAAATCTTTTTCTGCATAACCGTAAGACTTTAAAAATTCGCGCTGTAAATTTCCTTGTCCTTGAATCATCAAAACGCCGATCGCGAGAAATTCGTATTCGTGAAAACCGACGCGCGAATCAGCAAAATCGAAAAGTCCTGCAACCTGTAATTTTCCGTTTGAATTTAATACACGCAAATTCCCGAAATGAACATCAGCATGCATAAAAACTGCTTTTTCATTGATTGGAACTAACGATAGATTTTCTTCGATATATTTTGGTAAAGCCTTCAAAACTCGTTTATTTACACCGTGCGCGATCTGTCTTTCAATAAATTTTTCAGCTCGATCCTTCACAAATTCCGCCCAATCGTTTTCAAAAGATTCGGCAGAAAGCGCGTGAATCTGCTTCAAACCGACGGCGAGTTTTGAAATAAATTCGCTTTGAACTTTTTCGGGAATTTTGAGCCAATCTGCGCGTGTCATCGAATCTCCCGCAAGTTGTGTCATCAAAACGTATGGAAAATTTTCAAATTCGCCTGTGTAAACGATTTCAGGAATCACAAAATCCGTTTTTCCGCCGACGAATTCGAGCGATTTCGTTTCGCGTTCAAAACAATTTCGAAAAGGTTTGTAAATTTTCAAAACAAACTTTTCATCGATCAAAAAAACGATATGCTCGCTCCCGCCAGCACGTTTTATTTTGTCGAACGAAACTCGATGTTTTCGGCAAATTTCCTTTGCTGCTTCGAGCCAGATTTTGCTATGAAAATTCGCTTCAAAATCTTCTTTTGTTTGGATTTGAGGAAAATAATTCATTCAATAACTTCAATAATTTCAGACT